>JACDAM010000190.1 GCA_013695435.1 Burkholderiales bacterium
GCCGACAGCATCGCCGATCCGCGAGCTCGATGCTTACCGCGCGCGCCACGGTCAGGGCTATAGCGTGTTCGAGCACAACAGCCACGCGATTGAACAGGAGTTGCTGACTTTTGTGCCGGTCGACGATAACGACAACAGCGGCGACGACAGCGGCGATGGCGCGCCGCTGCGCATACAAAAGCTGCGCTTGCGCAATGTGAGCACGCGCGCTCGCCGTCTGTCCGTGATGTTTTATGCCGAATGGGTACTCGGCGCGCAGCGCGAGGAAACCCAGCAGCACGTAATCAGCAGTTGGGACAGCGAAACCCAGGCGCTGCTCGCGCGCAACGCGTGGCACCCGGATTTCGCCGGGCGCGTCGCCTTTGCCGCGTGCAGCCCGATACCGAGTTCCTACACTGCCGATCGCGGCGAGTTTATCGGCCGCAACGGCTCGCTGGCGGCGCCCGCGGCGCTGACTCGAACCCGATTATCGCGCAGCAGCGGCGCCGGTTTCGATCCGTGCGCGGCGCTGCAAGTGAGGATTGAACTCGATCCCGGTCAGGAAGTGGAGGTGATTTTCCTGCTCGGTCAAGGCGAGAGCCCGGGTGCTGTGCGCGAGCTGATCCGGCGTTATCGCGATGCGCAGGCGGTCGCGCAGGCCTTGGCCGCTACGCGCGCATGGTGGGACAAAACGCTCGGCGTCATCGAAGTCAAAACGCCCGATCTCGGGATCGACTTCCTGCTCAATCGCTGGCTGCTCTACCAGGATTTGAGTTGCCGCATCTGGGGGCGTTCGGCGTTTTACCAGTCCGGCGGCGCCTATGGTTTTCGCGATCAGTTGCAGGACGTGCTGGCTGTGGTTTACGCCGCGCCGCGGATCGCGCGCGCGCAGATTCTGCGTGCCGCATCACGCCAGTTCCGTGAAGGCGATGTCCAGCACTGGTGGCATCCGCCGTCGGGCGCCGGGGTGCGCACGCGCATTTCCGATGATCTGCTGTGGCTGCCGTATGTGACCGCGCAGTATGTACGCATTACCGGCGATAGCGGCATTCTCGATGAAGCGGCGCCTTTTCTCGACGGCGCGGTTCTGGAAGCCGATGAGCACGATAAATATTTCGTGCCGTCGCAGTCGGCGGAAACGGCTTCATTGCTCGAACATTGCCGGCGCGCAGTGGAAAAAGGGGCGACCGAGGGCGTTCACGGCTTGCCGCTGATAGGCGGCGGCGACTGGAACGACGGCATGAATCGCGTCGGCGCCGGCGGCGTTGGCGAAAGCGTGTGGCTGGCGTGGTTCCTGGTCCATGTGCTGCACGATTGGGCGTATCTATCTGGATTGCGCGGCGGCAAGGATGCCAAGACCGAAGTCAAAACTGCTAACGCTCGCGCCGCGCGCCTCACGCAAGCGATCGAACAACACGCGTGGGACGGCGGCTGGTATTTGCGCGCGTTTTACGACGATGGCGCGCCGCTTGGCTCAGCGCGCAGCGATGAAGCGAAAATCGATGCGCTGGCGCAATCCTGGGCGGTGATTTCCGGCGCCGCCGAACCGGGCCGGGCGCTGATCGCGCTGAACGCCGCCGGACAACACCTGGTGCGCCCCGCTGAGCGCATGGTTTTGCTGTTTACGCCGCCGTTCGACAAGTCCCCACGCGATCCTGGCTATCTCAAAAGCTATCCGCCCGGCGTGCGCGAAAACGGCGGGCAATACACGCATGGATCGCTGTGGCTTCCGATGGCGTTCGCGCGACTCGGCGACGGCGATAAAGCGAGCGCGCTCTTGCAAATGATGAGCCCGATCGAACACGCGCGCACGCCTGCCGATGCCGCGCATTACAAGGTCGAGCCGTATGCCGTCGCCGCCGATGTGTACGCGCTCGACGGCAAGATCGGACGCGGCGGCTGGACCTGGTATACCGGCTCGGCCGGCTGGATGTATCGCATCTGGATCGAAGAAGTGCTGGGCTTCAAACTGGCGGGCGACCGCCTCTCGATCGATCCGGTGATTTCATCGGCGTGGCCCGGGTTTTCGCTGCGCTACCGCTACCGCGAAACCGACTATGCGATCGTCATCGAAAATCCGCAGCGCATCTGCCGCGGTGTCGCCAGCATCCGGCTCGATGGCCGCCTGCTGCGCGGCGACAGCATCAAGCTGATCGATGACCGCGCCCGCCACGCGTTGATCGTACAAATGGGACTGGGCGTTTCGAAAAAAAGCGTTGAATCGTAGTGTGGCGCGTCGAACCTTCCCGTGAACAGTCCTCGAGCATAGCCGTCTCCAAGTAGGTCAGGGTGCGAAAAGCACCGTAACAATACTCTGGTTCCGCCCCCTAATATCTTCCGCTGCTCGCGTAATTTTCGAAGCGCGTGAACTCGGGGATGAACGTCAGCTTGACCTCTCCGATTGGGCCGTTGCGTTGCTTGCTGATCAGGATTTCGGCGATGCCTTTTTCCTGCGTGTCGGGGTTGTAGACTTCGTCGCGGTAGATGAAAAGGATCAGATCGGCGTCCTGCTCGATGGCGCCGGATTCGCGCAGATCCGACATCATCGGCCGCTTGTTCGGGCGCTGCTCGACGCTGCGGTTCAATTGCGACAGCGCGATCACCGGCACATCGAGTTCCTTGGCCAGCGCTTTCAGCGAACGAGAAATCTGCGAAATTTCGGTTGCGCGGTTTTCCCCCTGCGAGCTGGCCGACATCAACTGTAAATAATCGACGACGATGAGACCGAGCTTGCCGTATTGCCGGTGCAGTCTGCGGGCGCGGGCGCGCAATTCGAGCGCGTTGAGCGCCGCGGTTTCGTCTATCTGGATCGGCGCGTCGTTGAGCTTTTCGAGCGCGTGCGTGAGCTTGCGCCAATCGTCGTCCAAGAGCCGCCCGGTGCGCACCTTGTGCTGATCGAGGCGGCCGACCGAACCGAGCAGGCGCATGACGAGCTGGGTGCCGCCCATCTCCATGCTGAACACGCCGACCGGCAATCCGGCCGCGAGCGCTACGTGCTCGGCGATGTTCAGCGCGAACGCCGTCTTGCCCATGCTGGGACGGCCGGCAACGATGATGAGTTCGCCCGGCTGCAGGCCGGATGTCATCGAATCGAGATCGGTAAAGCCGGTCGGCACGCCCGTGATGTCGGAGGGATTGTCGCGCGCGTACAGCATATCGATGCGCTCGACGACCTGCGTCAGAAGCGGTTGGATTTCGACGAAGCCGTGGCGGCCGCGCGAGCCGGCCTCGGCGATCTCGAAAACTTTGGATTCAGCCGCATCGAGCAGTTCGCCGGCCGAACGGCCCATCGCGTTGTACGCCGATTCGGTAATATCGACGCCGACTTCCGCCAGTTTTCGCATCACCGCTCGCTCGCGCACAATTTCGGCGTAACGACGGATATTGGCGGAGCCCGGCGTGTTTTTGGCCAGCGCGCCTAGGTATTCGAGCCCGCCAATGCCTTGCAATTCCTTGTTGCTGTCGAGGCTTTCGGCGACCGTGATCGGGTCGGCCGGATGACTGCGCTCGATCAGCTTGCAGACATGCGAAAAAATCAGCCGATGATCGCCGCGGTAGAAATCCGCCGCCGAAACCAGATCGGCAATCTTGTCCCAGGCGCCGTTATCGAGCAGCAAACCGCCCAGCAGCGACTGCTCGGCGTCCTCCGAATGCGGCGGCGTTTTGATCGCGTCGAACTGGGGATCGGACGATGCGCTGCGCGGCAGCGGAACAGCTTGAATCATGACAGGTCCCCCGGGAATGGCGGCTGGGATGGTGCGCGCAAACGGCGCAAAATCACTAACCAGGCATTTGCAGTTTACGCAAACTACGCCGGGAGCGGCAACGGAAAAGACCGGGGGAATTTTGTGGGAATGTTATGGACAAGCTGTGGACAAGATGGGGCAACCAGTGGGCTTGCCAATACGCCGCCCGCCACGTTTTCGAAACGTGTTGAAGCCCGGGCGAAATCAGCTTTCGCCGAGCACCGATACCGTGATCGTGGCGCTTACGTCGGCCTGCAGTACGATCGGCACGGCGTGATCGCCGATCTGCTTCAAGGGACCACTCGGCAAGCGGATCTGTCCCCGCTCGATTTCGAATCCCTGCGCCTCCAGGGCTGTCACGATGTCGGCATTGGTGACCGAACCGAACAGCCTGCCGTCGGCGCCGGCTTTCTGCGTGATCTGCACCATCAGGCCGTCGATTTTGGCGGCGCGTTCCTGCGCTGACGCCAACGCCTGGTTCTGCGCTTTCTCGAGTTCGGCGCGTTTGCTCTGTACTTCGGCAATATTCGCTTCGCTTGCGCGCCGCGCCTTGCCCTGTGGAATCAGAAAATTGCGCGCGTAGCCATCGCGCACCTTTACGATGTCGCCGAGTTGGCCGAGACTGCTGATGCGCTCCATCAAAATAACCTGCATGCCTGCCTCCTCAATCCCTTAGTGCAAATCCGTGTAATGCAGCAGCGCCAGGAAGCGCGCCCGCTTGATCGCGGTGCCGAGTTGGCGCTGGAAACGCGACTTGGTGCCGGTGATGCGCGCCGGAATGATTTTGCCGTTCTCGTTGATGAAATCTTTCAAGATTTCGATGTCCTTGTAATCGACTTCCTTGATTCCTTCATTGGTGAAGCGGCAATACTTGCGGCGGCGAAACAGCGGCCGGTTGGCGTTGTTGGCATCTTTGCGTTTGGCAGCCATGCGTGGCATAGGATTGAGTCCTCTGTGTGATTATTCAGGATCGATTGCATTGACGTGCAACACAATGTGCGCACTTGTGCGGCTGCGATTGGCGAGAAAGCCGCTCAGACGGACCGCCTGGCCGTCGCCAACCGTCGACAACCGCATCGCCTGGTCGGCCAGTGCGATCACTTCGATTTCGCACTCGACGCGGCGCGCAACGCCGGCTTCCATCTGATCCGAAACGTGCCGCAGCCGGCGGTTGATGAGCGCTACACCAGCCGGCGTGTGGCGCAATGCATCGGCGCCGATCAGTTTTCCGCTCATGCTCATGCGGTTCATTGTCAGGTCAGCTTGCGGCGGGTTCGGCCGCGGTCTCGTTAGCGATCGGCGCAGCCGGTTTCCCGACAGCGTCATCGCCGGCCCGCGGCGTTTGCGATTCCTGACCGGGCTGCATCGATCTCGACTTTTCGTCTTTCATCATAGCCGACGCCGTCGTCACCGCTTCCTTCATCTTAACTGTCAAATGGCGCAGCACCGCATCGTTGAATTTGAAAGCGGTTTCGATTTCGTCGAGCGTAGCCTGGTCGCACTCGATATTCATGAGCACGTAATGGGCTTTGTGGACTTTCTGGATCGGGTAAGTCATTTGCCGCCGGCCCCAGTCTTCCATGCGATGGATAGTGCCGCCGCGGCTGGTGACCATGGTGCGATAGCGCTCGGCCATCGCCGGCACCTGCTCGCTCTGGTCGGGATGAACTATGAATACGATTTCGTAATGGCGCATGGCGCTCCTTGTGGGTTAAAGCCTCCCATCGTGCGCGGATGGTGAGGCAAGGAAAGCCGGGCATTATACCGGCTGATGCGAAGCTGGTTCAATAAACCTGAAGGGAAGGCGCAGGCCGCCCGCTGCGCCAGCCTTGCGCCCCGCGCCAGCCGAGCGATCCGTCGCTTCAAACAATCGCGCCGCGCTGGCGCACTGTCTCGAACAAACAGATGCCGGCGGCGACTGAAACGTTCAGGCTCTCGACCGTGCCCAGCATCGGAATGCGCGCCAGTTCATCGCAATTCTCGCGCGTAAGGCGGCGCAGCCCTTCGTCTTCAGAGCCGAGCACCCACGCGATAGCGCCCTGCAGCGGGATTCCGCCAAGTTCGTTCGCGGCGTCCTCGGTGGCGCCGACAACCCGAATGCCGCGCTCGCGCACCGCGCGCAGGCTGCGCGCGAGATTGGTCACGGCGATAAAGGGAACCGATTCGGCCGCGCCGCAAGCGGCTTTGGCGACGGTCGCGTTGACGCCGACGGCGCGATCTTTCGGCGCAATCACCGCGTCTACTCCCATCGCGTCGGCGACGCGCAGGCACGCGCCCAGATTGCGCGGATCCTGTACGCCGTCGAGCACCAGCAGCAAGGCCGGCGTCGTCAGCGTATCGAGTACGTCCTCGAGTGCGATGAAGCTTTTCGAGGGATCGATGCGCGCCACGATGCCCTGGTGACGCGCGTGGCCGGCCATGCCGTCGAGCCGCGCTGAATCGATGGCGATCAGGCGAATCTTGCGATCTTCCGCGGCGGCAAGCAGCGCGCGCATGCGCGCGTCGCGGCGATGCTCATCGTGATAGATCTCGCGCACGCTGTCCGGATTCTGCCGCAGCCGCGCGCTGAGCGCGTGAAATCCGCACAGCGTTGCGCGATCCGTCATGAGCGATACGGTTTCATCGCGAGCGCGTGCGGCGCGCGGACGTTGCACGCGGCCGGGTTTCTGTTTCGCGTTCGCCTTCGCTTTCCAGCACAAAGTCGATCTTGGTCGATTCCAGATCGACGCGCGCGACTCGCACGCGCAGGCGGCCGCCAAGACGATAGCGCACGCCGCTGCGCTCGCCGGCGATTTCATGCCGAGCGGCGTCGAAGTGAAAATAATCGTGGCCGAGTTCCGAGATGTGCAACAGGCCTTCGACATACACTTCGTCGAGCGCTACGAAAATGCCGAAACCGGTCACGCCGGCAATCGTGCCATCGAACACTACACCGACTTTGTCCTGCATGTAATAGCACTTGAGCCAGGCCTCGACGTCGCGCGTCGCTTCGTCGGCGCGCCGCTCGGTCGCCGAGCAATGGCTGCCTAAGGCATGCCAGTCGCCGGGCGCATACGGCTTCTTCGCCAGCACTGCCTTGATCGCGCGGTGCACGAGCAAATCCGGATAGCGCCGAATCGGCGACGTGAAGTGCGTATACGACTCGTACGCCAGACCGAAATGGCCGACATTGTCGGGACTGTAAACCGCCTGCTGCAGCGAGCGCAGCATCACGGTTTGCAGCAACTGGGCATCGGGCCGCGCCTTGATCTGTTTCAGCAGCTTCGCGTAATCCTGGGCATGCGGCGACTCGCCGCCGGTCAACTGAAAGCCGAATTCCTTCAGAAATTCGCGCAAGCCTTCGAGCTTGATCGGGGTCGGCCCTTCATGAATTCGAAACAGCGTCGGCTGCCCGTTTTTTTGCAGGAAATCCGACGCGCACACATTCGCCGCCAGCATGCATTCTTCGATGAGGCGGTGCGCATCGTTGCGCTTGACCGGAAAAATGCGCTCGATCTTGCCGTGCTCGTCGAACGCCATCTGGGTCTCGATCGACTCGAAATCGATCGCGCCGCGCTTGGCGCGCGCTTTCAGCAGGATTTTGAACAGCCGGTGCAGGTTTTCGAGATGCGGCAAGAGCGCGGCATTCTTGCGCGCTTGCTCATTCCAGACTTTTTCAGTGCCGGCAAGCATGTCGGCGACTTCAGTATAAGTCAGCCGCGCGTGCGAGTGCATGACGGCGGGATAAAAGCAGTAATCGCGGATTTCACCACGCGCGTCGATTTCCATATCGCAGACCAGGCACAGGCGATCGACTTCGGGCTTCAATGAACAGAGCCCGTTCGACAGGACTTCGGGCAGCATCGGGATCACGCGCCGCGGGAAGTACACCGAGTTGCCGCGCAGCTCGGCCTCGCGATCGAGCACGTCTGCCTGCCGCACGTAATAGCTGACATCGGCGATCGCAACCAGCAGGCGGAAACCCTTGCCGCCTTTAGCGCCGGGCTCGCAATACACGGCGTCGTCGAAATCCTTGGCGGTCTCGCCGTCTATGGTGACCAGCGGCAGATCCCGAATGTCGTCGCGCCCGGCGCGGTCTTCGGCGCCGACCGACGGGGCAAAGCGGCTGCTGAGTTTTTCGACTTCAGCCGAAAACTCGTAAGGCAGATCATGCTTGCGCAACGCAATCTCGATTTCCATACCCGGATCCGCATAATTGCCGAGCACGTCGACGACGCGCGCGATCGGCTGCGCGTGTTTGGCCGGCTGCTGAACGATTTCGACCATCACCACCTGGCCGGGTTTGGCGTCCATCGCCTCGCCTTGCGGCACCAGAATATCCTGGCTGATGCGCTTGTTTTCGGCGACCACGAACAGAATGCCATGCTCGGCATAAAGCCTGCCGACGAGGCGCTGGTTGGCGCGTTGCAGAACTTCGACGATTGCCGCTTCGCGGCGACCGCGCCGATCGATGCCGATTTCACGTACCATTGCCCGGTCGCCGTCCAGTACCTTGTGCATTTCCTTCGGGCCGAGATACAGATCCGGGCTGGCGTCGTCCGCGATCAGAAAGCCGAAACCATCGCGATGGCCGTGCACCCGGCCTTTGACCAGATCGAGCTTGTCGACCATGCAAACGGCATTTTTGCGGTTGCGCATGATCTGGCCGTCGCGCTCCATCGCAGCCAGGCGGCGGCCGAACACCTCGATTTCGTTTTCGTCTATTTCCAGGATGAGCGCAAGTTTTTCGGCCGGCACCGGGACACCTTGCTCGGCCAGAATTTGCAGAATGTATTCGCGGCTCGGCAGCGCGTTGTCATACATCTCGCGTTCGCGGGCCAGATGCGGATCGCGTGCGCGGACCGCGGATGGCGCTGAATTTCGCTCGGGCGGGGGCGGCGCATCGGCCTCAAATACGGCCTCGAAAATGGACGGGTGTTCGCGTTCCGCGCCGGCGGCAAGACTGCCGCGAACGCTAGCTTTGCCGCGGGTTTTTTCGCTTTTCGCGGCTCGCCGCACAGGCTCTCGCAGCGCCGGGCCTCGCCTGGTTTGGACGTCTGTAGCGCGCGCTTTCTTGATTGACAATACGATACCTTTCCGATTAGATTTGCATGCCTTGCCGAGATGGCGGAATTGGTAGACGCACCAGGTTCAGGTCCTGGCGGTGGCAACACTGTGGAGGTTCGAGTCCTCTTCTCGGCACCAGCGCAAGCAGTTTATCGCATGCTCATACGAGTACTTCCCACTCGTCCCGCGCCATCCCCAAAATTCTGGAATTCCTCGTCGTCCTGATTCATCGCTTGCAACGCTGTCCTCCTGTCTCGTTTTCAATTCTGCACGATCCCGTTCCGACGAATGGGTTCTGTCATGCATCCGCGAACGGATGACGCAATACGATCGTCTCTTCCCGTCCCGGTCCGGTTGAAATCATCGCAAGCGGCGCTTCGCAGATTTCCTCGATGCGGCGCAGATAATTGCGCGCCGCTTGCGGCAATTGCTCGAACTGTTTCAACCCGACCGTGGTTTCGCTCCAGCCTTCCATTTCTTCGTAGAGCGGTTCGCAGCCGGCGATCGCTTCGGCGCCGAACGGCAGAATATCGGTTTCGGCGCCATCGACGCGATAACCGACGCCAAGCTGCAGGGTTTCGACGCCGTCGAGCACGTCGAGCTTGGTCACGCACAGCCCCGATACGCCGTTGATCTGAATCGAGCGCTTCAATGCCGCCGCGTCGAACCAGCCGCAACGCCGCGGCCGCCCGGTCGTCGCGCCGAACTCGTTGCCGCGGCTCGCCAGATGACGCCCGACCGCGTCATCGAGCTCGGTCGGAAAAGGGCCGGAACCGACGCGTGTGGTGTAGGCCTTGGTGATGCCGAGAACAAAGTGCAGCAACTGCGGGCCGACGCCGCTTCCGGCAGCGGCAGCGCCCGCGACGCAGTTACTCGAAGTGACGAACGGATAAGTGCCATGATCGACATCGAGCAACGCGCCCTGCGCGCCTTCGAACAAGAGATTGCGGCCTGCGCGGCTCAGTTCGAACAAGCTGCGCGGGACGTCGCCGACCATCGCTTTGATGCGATCGGCGAGCAACATCGCCGCATCCAGCGTGTGCTGAAAATCGACGATGTCGGTTCGGAAATAATGCTTGAGCACGAAGTTGTGATAATCGAGCACTTCGCCGAGCTTGGCCGCGAATCGTTCGCGATAAAACAGGTCCTGAATACGAATCGCCCGGCGCGCCACCTTGTCTTCATACGCCGGTCCGATGCCGCGCCCGGTCGTGCCTATCCTGGCCTCGCCCTTTGCCGCTTCACGCGCGCGATCGAGCGCCGCGTGATACGGCAAAATCAGCGGACAGGCTTCGCTGATCGTCAGCCTGCTCCGGACTTCGACGCCGGCCGCTTCCAGCATCGCGATTTCTTCGAGCAGCGCCTGCGGCGACACCACGACGCCGTTGCCGATAAAGCAGGCGACGCCGTCGCGCAGAATGCCCGACGGAATCAGATGCAGGACGGTTTTCCGGCCATTGATGACCAGCGTGTGTCCGGCGTTGTGCCCGCCCTGAAAGCGAACCACGCCGTCGGCATGATCCGTCAGCCAATCGACGACCTTGCCTTTGCCTTCATCGCCCCACTGGGTACCGATTACGACGACGTTTCGGGACACGCGTTTTTTCGTGGTTGATTGGAAGATGCCGACCCGGCTGCATCGGCTGTATCGACGGCGACCTCCCAGTGGCCATTTCGACAGACCAGTTGCCGATGATGCGAATCGGCGCTGCGCTCGGCGCCGTGTCCGGGCAGATCGATGAACACGATCTCGCCCTGCGCGCGCAGCGTCGCGATCGCTTCGTTCAGGGCCGCGTCATTGGCGCACGGCGCGCGTATCGGCGCGGAGTCAGGTAGATGAGGCGCAATCGCGGCGAGCTCCCGCAGATCCATGCTGAAGCCGGTTGCCGGCCGCGCCCGCCCGAACGCTTTGCCGACCTCGTCGTAGCGGCCGCCCTGCGCGATCGCGTTCGGCCAGCCGTCGACATAAGCGGCGAACACCAACGCGTTCTGGTATTGATAGCCGCGCAGTTCGGCCAGATCGAAGCAGCACGTTACCTGCAGATCGCCGAGCCGCTCGGCCACGGCCCGCAAATCGCGCAGCGCCGCTGCGATATCCGCAAATGCCGGCAGCGATTTCGCGGCGCGATCCAGCGTTTCGGCGCCGCCGTACAGCTCAGGCAAGAGCGCCAGCGCCTGGCGAATCTCGGGCGCAAAAGGCACCGCCAGCGCGCGCACCGCCGGGATATCCTTCGCTTGCAAGGCGCGAAACAGATCGGCTTCGACCGCCGGCGGAATGTCAGCATGCCGCACCAGACTGCGAAACACGGCAACGTGGCCGAGATCGAGATGCACGTTCGCGATCCCGATGGTGCGCAGGGCTTCCAGCATCAGGCGCTGGATTTCGACGTCGCTTTCGAGGCCGGCGTGCCCGAATAACTCGGCGCCGATCTGCAAGGGCTCACGCGTTCGCGTCAGGCCCGAGGGCAAGGTATGCATGATGCTGCCTGCATAACACAGGCGCGTGATTCCCGGCCGGTTCAAAAGATGCGCGTCGATACGGGCGGCCTGCGGCGTAATGTCGGCGCGCAGCCCGAGCAATCTGCCGCTCAGTTGATCGACCAGCTTGAAAGTTTTCAGATCGAGATCACCACCTGCGCCGGTCAGCAGCGACTCGACATACTCGATCAGCGGCGGCATCACCAGCTCAAAGCCGTGCACGCGAAACAGATCGAGGATCGTACGCCGTAGTTGCTCTATGTGTTGAGCCTCTGCGGGAAGAATATCCTCGATGAATTCGGGCAGCAGCCAGTTACGCATCGACGCCATCCTGAACCCAGTGTGTTTTCATCGGACCAGATACAGCAGCAAAATCCCGAACAGCATCGATGTCAGGCCGATGAAGCGAATCTGGCCGTCGGGCAATTCGGTCAAGCGACGGAACGCCTCGCGCCACGCGCCCGGCATGAGAAACGGCAGAATGCCCTCGATCACGAGCATCAATGCGAAAGCGGTCAGCAAACTGGTCGACATTCCCGTCCCACTCGCTGGCTCGTTGCGAATCCGTTTCTGATCGATCCGGTGTTGTCGACCCGGTCGCCGACACTACTTGACGGCGGGCGCTGGCGGCGGCTTGCCTGAATTTTTCAGATATTTGAAGAATTCCGAATTTGGCTCGAGCACCAGCACGTCGTTATTGCCCTTGAAGCTTTGCCGATACGCTTCGAGGCTGCGATAGAACGAGTAAAATTCCGGGTTCTGCTCGAATGCGCCCGCGTAGATATCCGCTGCCTTTGCGTCGCCCTTGCCTTTGGTCTGCTGCGCTGCGCGATACGCTTCGGCGATGATGACCTCACGCTGGCGATCGGCATCGGCGCGGATTTTCTCGGCTTCAGCGCCGCCTGTCGAACGCAATTCGTTGGCGACGCGCTTGCGCTCGGCCTCCATGCGGCGATAAACCGATTCGCTGACCTCGGCCGGCAAATCGACGCGCTTCAGGCGCACGTCGACGACCTGCACGCCGATCTTGCGCGCGTCGGCGTCGGCGCGCTTGCGCAGGATTTCCATGATTTCTTCGCGCTGCCCGGACACGACTTCGTGCACCGTGCGCTTGCCGAATTCAGCGCGCAGGCCATCGTTGATCGCCTGCTGCAGCCGCGTGCGCGCGCGTGCTTCCTCGCCGCCGACGCTGATGTAATACTGCTTCGGATCGACCACCCGCCATTTGATGAAGGCATCGACCAGCACGTTCTTTTTCTCGGATGTCAGGAAGCGTTCGGGGTCTTCCGATTCGACAGTCAGGATGCGCGAATCGAAGTAAAGCACGTTTTGCACGAGCGGAATTTTCGCATACAGCCCCGGCTCTTTTTTGATATCGATGATTTCGCCGAGCTGAAAAACGATCGCGTACTGCCGCGCATCGACCGTAAACAGGGTCATGCTCGCGACGATCAGCGCAATGACCGCGATGACGACGACAGTGCTGAGGCTTTTCATTGGCGTTGCTCCCGGTCGCGGGTTCTGAATGCTTCGCGCGAACGCATGCTGTTGTCCGCCGGCAGCGGCAGCGTTTCCGTCGTGCTCGATGGTTTATTCGCGGCATCGCCGCCGGCGACAGGCGCCGCGGCCGTCTGCATCAGCTTGTCCAGCGGCAGATACAGCAGATTGCCGCCGCCTTTCTGGTCGATCAGAACCTTGCTCGAATTCGCCAGAATCTGTTGCATGGTTTCGAGATAAAGGCGTTCGCGCATCACCACCGGCGCAGCCAGATATTCAACCAGAATCTGCTTGAAGCGGGAAGCTTCGCCCTCGGAATTGGCGACGACGCGCTGTTCGTAACCGGCCGCCTCTTCGAGCAGCCTCGATGCGGCGCCGCGCGCACGCGGGATGACGTCGTTCGCGTAAGCCTGGCCTTCGTTCTTCAGGCGCTCGCGGTCCTGCCCGGCTTTGACGGCGTCGTCGAATGCCGCCTGCACCTGCTCCGGCGGTTGTGCGTTTTGCATGGTCACGGCGGAAATCGTGATGCCGGTCTTGTAGCGGTCGAGTATGTCCTGCATCAACTTGCGGGCGCCGGCGGCGATTTCCGTGCGGCCTTCATACAACACGAAATCCATGCGGCTTTTGCCGACGATCTCGCGGATCGCGGTTTCCGCAGCCTGCAGCACGGTATCTTCCGGATTGCGGTTATTGAACAGGAATTCCTGCGCATCGGTGACGATGTATTGCACGGCAAACTGGATGTCGACGATGTTTTCATCATCGGTCAGCATCAACGCTTCTTTCGGCACTTTGCTTTTGACATTGTTGCGGTAGCCGATCTCGGCCGTTCTGACCGACGATACGTTGACTTTTTCCACGGTCTCGATCGGATAAGGCAAGTGCCAGCGCAAGCCAGGTTGCGTGGTTTCGGCATACTGACCGAAGCGCAGCACAACGCCACGCTGACTGGCGTCGATCGTATAGAAACCGCTCGCCAGCCAGATCACCGCGATCAGAATCAGCAACAGACCGAAGCCGCCGCCGAGCTGCTTGATATCGGGCGGACCGCCGTTCGGCCGGTTTGGCGGGCCGCGGCGGCCGAGCAAGGCGTTCACCTTCTGGGTGAATTTGCGCCACAGTTGGTCGAGATCCGGCGGGCCTTCGTTGTTGCCGCCGCGCTTGCCCCATTGCGGGTCGTTTAACGCCATAGCTGTTGATTCAACTTGTCGGGGGGTTTAAGGAAAACGGCGCCGGGTTACGAACAGGTAATCAG
>JACDAM010000191.1 GCA_013695435.1 Burkholderiales bacterium
GCTCTCGCGCCAGATGTCCTTGCGCAGGCAGTCGTCCTTCAACTTGTCGAGCGCATCGGCGCGATGCCATTGCCATCCGGTATTGCTTGCCGCGCGGCGTTTGATTTCGGTCCAGAGCATGGATTTTTGGGTAAACAGCTTCGACTCGGCTTTTTGGCGAAACACATCGCTTGCGATGTCGTCGGTGTACTTGGCCTTGGCAGTGAGCGTCTTGGTGATTTGCTCTTCGCCGTGATAATGATTGTTGCGGAATTCCATCGGAAAATCCGCGCTCATCAGTCGGTCGGCCACCGGAAAATACAGTGTGGTAAACGTTTCGCGCGTCGCGGATAAAAACTGTGCGCGAATACGATCCTGAAGATCGCGCGCTTGAACGAGTTGCGGATCCTGATCGGGTGTACCTTCGGCGGAAAGCTCGGCGATGATTTGGTGGATGGCCTTGAATTCCTTGGCCGAATTCAGGAGCGCGTCGAAATTGCGTTGCCCGGTTAGGAAGCCGACGCGGTTGCGAAATGTAAGCTGTTCGTGGAACGCCTTCAAGTCCGGATGCAAGCCTTGCGCATGCGGCTCAAAGATAACGAGAGTTACCTTATCCTGAGTTGGATTTATCTCATCGATCGCGGGAAGCACGAGCAATTGCTGATAGCTCCATCCAGTGTCGGCCCGAAACATTTCCTGGAGCTGAGCTTTGAGTTCCTTGACCGACTGATCGCGAAGATAGGCATCCGCTGTGGTTTTAAGGCGCGCGACAAGGTTTTGTGTGTTCCTGAAAAAGAGCTTGCCGTCACCGGTTGTGTGCAAATACCACGCCGCGGTCATGAAGCGGCTGAGCACTTCGTTCTTCAGCCGAGATATGTCGCGCCCGGGCGCGCACAGGTAGGCAATGATTTCGGGAATTGACAAGCCACGCGTAGCGCCTGGAACGTTGGCAAGGGACGCAACCAGCAGCAGGCGAGCGACATCTCCGGTATCGCCATTTGCGAGATTGGTGTCCATCACTTCGGCGACCGATTTGCCGTTCGACGCAATATCGTGCGCGATCGCGGATTCGAGCGTTGGGTTGATCTGTGCGACTTCGCTAAGCGTTTCGCGATCGTTGAGATCCACGTCATGAGCAGAGAGCAGATAGTGCTTGCCCGCGCCATCTCCTTTCCAAAGCAGCGAGGCAACGATGCGCATCAGGCGAATCAAACCTCGAGTCTGCTGAAAGCCGGGGTTCTCCTTGAAGCGCGCATAAAGGTCGCGGATCGAGGGGTGAAACGGATACGACTCCGCGACGCTTTGGGCAAATTGCTCGGGAGAAGCGTTGGTTACGTCCATCTGCCGTGCGTCGCGCACCGATTGGGCATAGCCTTGGGCGATTTCGGCAATGTCCTCCTTGCTCGGAAGGGATTCAAACAGGCGCTTTCGCAGAATCTGATAGAACTCGTCGGTATTCATGCGCACCGGTTCGAGATCCATTGCAACGCGCCCGGATTCGCGCTGCAAATCCTGCAGGGCGGAGACAATCTGCTGATGGCCGGCTTGCCAGGAAACGGTGAGGTCGGTAATCACGAGAACGACGTTTCGAAGCTCATCCTTGGTCAATGCAACCATCAGGTTTGCAAGCGCGGTCGCGGTCACAACCGATAAATCGGAATTGCCGATCGACTTCGCCTTGGCGTTCACAAAGTAAGGCGGAAGCTCATCGAGCATGATCACCAGCGGCTCGCCCTTCAGCAGGTTGATCCAGGCCGATTGACCGGGCGCCGACATGGGCGAGTAATAATCCTTGAACAGCTCGCGTTTGCCCAACTGTTCCGCAATCGAGCCCCAAAGTCCGTAAGGCGCGTCGCTTTCCCGCCCGGAGAAAGCGACGACGCGTACCTTGCCGAGCTTTTTATCGGACGTGTAAAAGCCGCTCATTACGTCCGCGCGATGCTCGGGGCGCTGCGCGAGCAGACCGAGAGCTAGCAAGTTGTGCGTCTTGTCGCCTCCCATTGCTTGAGTCAGTTTGAAAACTCCCTGCTCGGACTTTCCTTCGAGTCGCCGAAACGATTCCGTCAGCAAGGTTTTCATGCCTTCGGTAATGTAGTTTTCGGCAAAGAACGCCCCTGGCGCGATCTTGCCACCGACCAGATCACCCAGATCGGCAACGGTGTCGCGTCGTACCGCATCAAACATGGAATCGCGAGGTTTGCAGGCTTCTCGAAGGGTTTTCATCATCCGTTTTCTTGCCGAAAGTATCGAAAAAACTTAGTGGACGAGGTGGTAGAGATGGCTATCGTGAGGAACGATCGAGGCAACCGTTAACGCTTTACGATTGTATAGCGCCGACTGCGCCCGCCCGCGTGGCAAATAACTCCTTAACTGCGCCGAGCAGTTGGCGTCAAGCCGGGATTTTGCATTGCCCGCTATGCGAGGAACAGCGCATATGCGGGGTTCACGCTCTCGTCCCAATACGGATAACCGAGCTTGTCCAGGAAGCAGCAAAAATCGGCGTGCTCGTGCGCCGGCACCTGAATGCCGACCAGCACGCGGCCGTAATCGGCGCCGTGATTGCGATAATGAAACAGGCTGATGTTCCAGTCGTGGCTCATGCTGTTCAGAAATCGCGTCAGCGCGCCGGGCCGCTCGGGAAATTCGAAGCGATACAGCATTTCGTCGGGAATGCCGGGCGCGCGCCCGCCGACCAGATGACGCACATGCAGCTTGGCCATTTCGTTGTCGGATAAATCGACTGCCCGCAAACCCGCGTCGCGCAGCGCGCGCAGCAGAACCAAGGTTTCGTCGCGATCGTGCACCTGCACGCCGGCAAAAACCTGCGCTTCGCGGGCATCGGCATAACGGTAATTGAATTCGGTGATGTTGCGCGGGCCGAGCAGCGAGCAGAATTTTTTGAAGCTGCCGGGCCGCTCGGGGATCGTCACTGCGAGTATCGCTTCGCGCTGTTCGCCGATTTCAGCGCGTTCGGCAACGTGTCGCAGACGGTCGAAGTTCATGTTCGCGCCGGACGCGATCGCGATCAATGTCAGGTCGCGGATTGCCTCGCGCGCGGACCAGGCTTTGACCCCCGCGACGCTCAATGCGCCGGCCGGTTCCAGCACGACGCGCGTGTCCTCGAACACGTCCTTGATCGCGGCGCAGATCTCGTCGGTGTTGACGAGCACGACTTCATCGACCAGTTCGCGGCATAAGCGGAACGTTTCCACGCCGACCTCCCGCACCGCGACGCCATCGGCGAATAAACCCACCTGCGCCAGCTTCACGCGCTCGCCGGCGGCCAGCGATCGCGCCATCGCATCGGCATTGACTGGCTCGACGCCGATGATTTTGATCTCCGGCCGCAATCGCTTCACATAGGCGGCAATTCCCGCGATCAATCCGCCGCCGCCGACGGGAACGAAGATGGCGTGGATCGGCTGCGCGTGCTGGCGCAGGATTTCCAAGCCTATCGTTCCCTGCCCGGCGATCACATCGGGATCGTCGTATGGATGGACGAAAGTCAGGCCGCGTTCGCTCGCCATGGCAGCGGCGTACGCATAGGCTTCGTCGTAGGAATCGCCGTGCAGCACGATTGCCGCACCCCGCGCGGCAACCGCCTTGACCTTGATAGCGGGCGTCGTCGCCGGCATCACGATGGTCGCTGCGCAGCCGAGCTTTTGCGCCGCCAGTGCGACGCCTTGCGCATGATTGCCGGCCGAGGCGGCGATCACACCGCGCGCTCGCGCTTCGCTGCTGAGTCCAACCATCTTGTTATAAGCGCCGCGCAACTTGAACGAGAAAACCGGCTGCAGATCTTCGCGCTTCAGCAGCACCCGATTGCCGATTCGCGCAGAAAGATTGGCGGCCAGCTCCAGCGGACTTTCGATGGCGACGTCATAAACGCGCGCGGTCAGGATACGTTCGAGATAGGCGTTATTCATCGTCGCCAGCCGGCAGTTACTGGAAAAATGCGGGAAAAGCGTGAAGCGTATCACAGCGGCACGCGCTTTCAGTATGGCAGGCGCGCGCGTTGCAGGCGCTTATGCCGGCGCGCTTCTACCGACATTGTGCGGGGCCGGCCGCGCCGCTATCCTTGACCATCCACAAGGAGAGCGCCATGAGCAGAGAAGAACACAAGCGTGCGGCGGCGCAAGCCGCGCTCGCCTATGTACCAGCCGATTCGGTCATCGGCGTCGGCACCGGTTCGACCGCGAATTTTTTCATCGACGAACTGGCGAAAATCAAAAGCCGTATCCGCGGCGCTGTCGCAAGCTCGGAGGCGACGGCGGGGCGGCTCAGGCAAATCGGCATCGCGGTCCTCGATCTGAACGGCGTCGACGAGTTGCCGGTTTATGTAGATGGCGCCGATGAAATCACGCGTCACCTGATGATGATAAAGGGCGGCGGCGGCGCTTTGACGCGCGAGAAAATCGCGGCAGCAGTGGCGCGCAAATTCATCTGCATCGCCGATTCGAGCAAGCTCGTCGACGTGCTCGGCGGCTTTCCGGTCGCCGTCGAAGTGATCGCAATGGCGCGCAGCTATGTCGCGCGGGAACTGATCCGGCTTGGCGGACACCCGGCCTTGCGGCAAGGTTTCACCAGCGATAACGGCCACCCGGTTCTCGATGTCCACGGCTTCGACCTCGCCAATCCAGTCGAGCTTGAGAACAAAATCAACCAGATCGCAGGCGTCGTCGCAAACGGAATTTTCGCCCGGCGCGGCGCTGACGTCTTACTGCTGGCGACCGACAAAAGCGTGGAAACGATCGAACGGCAGGCAATCTAGCAAACTCCCC
>JACDAM010000192.1 GCA_013695435.1 Burkholderiales bacterium
AGGACGTCTGGATGACGCGTCAGGCGCTGCTCGCCTACAGCCTCGGCTTGATCGGCATGATCCTGGTGAAAATACTCGCGCCCGGTTTTTATGCGCGGCAGAACATCAAGACGCCGGTCAAGATCGCGCTCGTGACGCTGGCCGTGACGCAGGCGATGAATCTGATTTTCATCTGGCCATTGCAGCACGCCTGCCTGGCGCTTGCGATCGGCCTCGGCGCTTGCACCAATGCCGGTTTGTTGTATCACAAGCTGCGCAAGCACAATATTTATCGGCCGCAGCCCGGTTGGCGAATGTATGCGATGAAAGTGACGATCGCGCTGATCGCGATGAGCGTGGTGCTGTGGTTCAGCGCGGGCAGCGATCAGAGCTGGCTTGGCGGCACTGCGGTCGAGCGCGGATTGCGCCTGAGCGGCGTCATTGCACTGGGTGCGGCGACCTACCTCGGCACGCTGGGTTTGCTCGGTTTCCGGCCGCGCGATTTTTTGCGCCGGGCGGCGGAATAGCCTATCGTACCCCACCGGAGGAAACATGCCACGCTTGTCCCGAATGATACTAATAGCCGCCGCTTTCGCGCTTTCCTTTGTGTCGGCGCCAGGTTTTGCCGCCGAGGTGCTGCGCGTCTCGGCGATTCCCGATGAATCGCCGACCGAGCTTCTGCGCAAATTCAAACCGCTCGGCGAGTATCTGGAGAAAGAGACCGGCATGAAAATCGAATGGACGCCGGTGACCGACTACGCCGCGGTCGTCGAAGGCCTCGCGGCAGGCAAGATCGATCTGGCGTGGCTCGGCGGATTCACTTTCGTGCAGACGCGGCTGAAGACCGGCAACGCAATTCCTGTCGCACAACGCGTCGAAGACGAAAAATTCACCAGCAAATTCATTGTCCCGGCAAATAGCGATGTCAAGGATCTGAAAGACCTGAAAGGCAAAACGTTCGCATTCGGTTCGGTTTCGTCGACTTCGGGTCATTTGATGCCGCGCTATTTTCTGCAGGAGGCTGGCATCGAACCCGAAAAGGATTTCAAGCGCGTCGCTTTTTCCGGCGCGCACGACGCCACCGTCGCCTGGGTTGCATCGGGCAAGGCCGAGGCCGGCGTGCTGAACGCATCGGTTTGGGACAAGCTCATCGAATCCGGCAAGGCCGATCCGAAACAGGTCAAAGTGATCGCGACGACGCCGCCGTACTACGACTACAACTGGACGGTGCGCGGCGATCTCGATCCGGCGCTGGTCAAGAAAATCACCGCCGCGTTTCTGAATCTCGATCCGGCCGACCCCGCCCACAAGGCGATACTCGATCTGCAGCGCGCAACGCGTTTCATCCCGACCAAGCCTGAGAATTACAAAGGGATAGAGAATGCAGCGCGTTCGGCGGGGTTGTTGAAATAATCCAACCGCGACGGCGACCGTTCGTGAGCCTCACGCTCAACAACGTCAGCCTCATCCATATCGGCGGCAACCGCGCGCTGCACGACATCAGTCTGGAATTGAAAAGCGGCGAGCGCGTCGCCATCATCGGCCCGTCCGGCGCCGGCAAGACCAGTCTGCTGCGCATCCTGACGACCTCGCTGCGCCCGACCGGCGGAGAGGTCAGCCTGCTCGGCCAGGATCCGTGGCGGCTGAAGCGAAAAGCGCTGCGCAGACTGCGCGCGCGCATCGGCACAATTCACCAGGCGCCGCCGCTGCCGCCACGCCAGCGCGCTGTCACCGCGGTGCTTGCCGGTCGGCTCGGACGCTGGCCAACCTGGAAGGCATTGGCATCTTTGGTTTATCCGTTGGATAGTGCGGGCGCGAAAGCCGCGCTGGCGCGGCTCGATCTCGGCGAACGCTTGTTCGAACGCTGCGATCGTCTGTCCGGCGGCCAGCGTCAGCGAGTCGCGATCGCACGCATCCTGTACCAGCAGCCCGACCTCATCCTGGCCGACGAACCCGTCTCGTCGATGGACCCGGCGCTGTCCGACCGCGTCGTAGGCGAACTGCACAGCGAAGCGGCATCGCGCAAAATCACCCTGATCGCGAGCCTGCACGCTGTCGATCTCGCGCTGCGCTGGTTTCCGCGCATTGTCGGCGTCAAAGCCGGTCAGATCGTGTTCGATCTGCCGCCGGTGCGAGTCCATGACGACATGCTGCGCGATCTGTATGCGTCCGAATTCGCCGCGGTGCCAACGCAGGATAACCGGCCGCTTGCCATCGATGCCCCCGGCATCAAGCGTCATCCGATCTGTTATTGACGCTGCGTTGTCCTCCCTCCCTACTTGCTGGGGAGGGCTGGGGTGGGGAAGCGGCGCTTAATGCACGCACGTCGCGCTGTGCTCGCAACGTTTCTCAAACAGCTCGCCAGCTTTCGAAACCCGGCTGATGACGACGACTGTTACCGGTAAACGGTCGCAAGAAAGTCTGCGAGATCCGGCCGCTGGGCGGCGCGCGCTGGCGGCCGTCGTTGTTTTGCTGCTGTTATGGCCGGGCGTGATATGGACCGAATTCAGTCCTGCCGTGTTGTTCGATCCGCAAAACCGGCAGACCATCGGTCATTTCCTCGGCACCTTCCTGCCGCCGAATTTTTCGCCGGAATTCCTGCGGTTGATCGCGAAATCGACGCTGGAAACGCTGGCGCTGGCAACGGCTGGCATGGCGCTGGCCATCGCGTTCGCATTGCCGCTGGCGCTGATCGTCGCGCGCAGCCTTTCGATCTCGCGCATCGGTCCCGGTCCGGGACGCGGCGCGGGCAATCTGTTGCGAACGCTCGTGCGGTTCGTGCTGATGGTGTTGCGCGGCATTCCGGAAATCGTCTGGGCCTTACTGTTCGTGCGCGCGGTCGGGCTCGGGCCCGCCGCCGGTGTACTCGCTATCGCGATCACCTACAGCGGCATGCTCGGCAAAATCTACTCGGAAATTTTCGAATCGGGCGATGTGCAGCCGGCGCGCGTGCTGCTCGAATCCGGCAGCGGCCGGCTCGGCTCGTTTTTCTACGGGATTCTGCCGGGCGCGCTGCCCGAGCTCGTGTCTTACACGATCTATCGCTGGGAATGCGCGATCCGCGCCTCGGTCGTGATGGGCTTCGTCGGCGCCGGCGGCCTCGGCCAGCAGATGGAATTGTCGATGCGCCTGCTGAATGGCGGCGAGGCGAGCACGATATTGCTGACATTTTTGCTGCTCGTTCTGCTGGCGGATGCCGTCAGCGCGCTGCTGCGCAGAGCGCTGACATGAGAGCGGTCTGACGTGGCAGCCTTTTACTGGTCGACCGCGCTCGGCCTCGTTGCCGTCACCTGGCTGAGCTTCCATTACCTGGCACTCGACCTCAGCCAATTATTCACGATCAAGGAAGCAACCCGTATGACGCAATACGCGGCGTCATTTTTTCCGCCCGACTTGAGCGCCGATTATCTCGTACGCGCCGCCCGGGGCATGGCGGAAACGCTGGCGATTTCGGCGATCGGTACGGCGCTCGCGGCGCTTGCCGGAGTGTTTCTCGCGCTGCCGGCGGCCGGCTATTTCGGCGCAGTTGTGCGCGCCGCATCGAAACTGGTTCTGAATTTTCTGCGCGCCGTGCCCGAACTGGTATGGGCGGCGATCATGGTGCTCGCCGCCGGGCTCGGGCCGTTTGCCGGTACGCTCGCCCTCGCAGTGCACACGGCCGGCGTGCTCGGACGCCTGTTCGCCGAGACGCTGGAAAACACGCCGCGCGAGCCGCAGCTTGCCTTGTCCGATGCCGGCAGCCCCGCATCGGCGGCTTTCATCTACGGGACGCTGCCCGCGGCGATACCGCAGTTCGTCGCCTACGCGCTCTACCGCTGGGAGTACAACATCCGCATGGCTGCGGTGCTAGGCTTCGTCGGCGCCGGCGGCCTCGGCCAGATGCTGTATTTTTCGCTGAGCCTGTTTCAGCAGCAGCAGGCGTGCACGATTATTCTCGCGATGCTGGTGCTGGTCGCGATCGTCGATGCGGTGAGCGCGTGGTTGCGCAAGCGTCTGGTGCTGTAAGTCGGGCGCTGCACACCGAAGCGCAACC
Source organism: Burkholderiales bacterium (assembly GCA_013695435.1). Lineage (NCBI taxonomy): Bacteria > Pseudomonadati > Pseudomonadota > Betaproteobacteria > Burkholderiales > Burkholderiales bacterium. The sequence goes on from JACDAM010000192.1 coordinate 4,013, forward strand.
ATGCTCTATCTTCCGCCGGTCACATCGACGATCGCGCCGTTGACGTAGGACGCCTGGTCCGACAGCAGCCAGAGAATCGCATTGGCCACCTCGTCAGGCCACCCGCCGCGCCGCATCGGTATGCTGTCCTTGAGGCGATCGATCCGCTGCGGTTCGCCGCCGCTGGCGTGGATATCGGTGTAAATCAGGCCGGGTCGAACAGCGTTGACGCGTATGCCTTCGGCTGCAACTTCCCTGGCCAATCCAACCGTCATCGTATCGATCGCGCCCTTGGAAGCCGCGTAATCGACATACTCGCCGGGCGCGCCGATGCGCGAGGCGGCCGATGACACGTTGACGATCGCGCCGCCCGCGCCGCCATGCTTTGCCGACATGCGGCGCACAGCTTGCCGCGCGCACAAAAAGCTTCCGATCACATTCGTCGCGAATATGCGCCGCAAACGATCGGCGTCCATTTCCTCGACGCGCATCTGCGCTTCCAGAATGCCGGCGTTGTTGACCAACGCGGTAATGCGGCCGAGCGATTCGTCTATGGTTTCGAAAAGGCGCTGTACGTCGGCTTCGAGGCTGATGTCGGCGCCAATCGCAATCGCGTCGCCGCCGTCGCGGCGAATTTGCTCGACAAGCGCTTCGGCGGCGCCGCGATTGCGCAAATAGTTGATGCAGACGGTATAGCCACGCCGCGCTGCCAGGAATGCGGTTGCCGCGCCTATGCCGCCGCTGCCGCCAGTGATCAGAATGATGTCGCGCATTGGTTTCGATGCCTTTCATTAGACGGATGCGCGATCAGCTTAATCTAGGTGTACTCCCAGTGCTCGCGTCTTAGCGCCGAAAACCCGCGGCTCGTAGGCGGTTGCGCGATGAGTAACCGGTGTGGGACTTTCGCGATTTTCTCGACCTTGCGTATCTGATAATGAAGGTGTACCATCCATACAGATGTTAGACAGATGGCGAATGGATGGAGTGGCAGACAATGGCAGGCGAACTCGAAAAGATCACGATCAATCTCGGCTACATCGATCTTGGCCAGATCGATTTGCTGGTACAGGAAGCCTTTTATTCCAATCGCACCGATTTCATACGCACGGCCATTCGCAATCAGTTGACCGCGCACGCCGATACGGTCAAGCAAATGGTCGCGCGGAAAACGCTGGTGCTCGGCCTTCAGCACTACACGCGCAACGATTTGGAAGCGCTGCGCGCGTCCGGCCAGAAGCTGCAAATTCAGGTGCTGGGGCTGGCGACCATCGCTGACGACGTTTCCGCCGAATTGGCGCGCGCCACCATAGACTCGGTCGTCGTGCTCGGCGCCTTTCATACCAGCGCGGAAGTCAAAGTGGCGCTCGCCGACCGGATTCGATAACGCGATTCGATAACCTTTATACAAAGGAATACAAATGAACCAACTAAAGAACGAAGACATGTCACCCGCTATCGCGGAAGCCACCCGTCTTACCCGCGCTGGCGCCCTGATGGAGGCGACGGCGCTGATTCGGCGCACGCTGGAAAGGCTGACGACGCGCGATTCTCACGGCGCCGATCGCGAAAACGACAGCGTAATCGAGGGCGACTGCGCGGTCGTCGAAGAGGTGCCGCGCCCAGAGGCCGCAACCAGCGAGAAGGATCGTGCGCGCAGCACCGTTGCCGGAACATCATCCCGCGCACCGTCCGCTGATATGACATCGCCCGTTAACGAGACGGCGGTGGATCGAAGCGAGGTCGTTTCCGCCGCACCTACCGATGCCCATTCAACGGGCAAAATGAAATGGCCGGAACGTCTGCACAGCCTCCTGCGTTTTCGCCAAGGCGGCGATCGACCGCTCATCGACCGTGCTGACGGTATTCCGGCGCGGCCGCGCACCGAGGTTGATTCCGGGCAGTTTATCGACGGCTCATACACCAACCGCGCCGGAACCCGCGACTACAAGTTGTACATTCCAGGCGGTTATCGCGGCCAGGCTTTGCCGCTGATCGTCATGCTGCATGGATGCACCCAGAACCCGGACGATGCCGCCGCCGGCACGCGACTCAACGCGCTCGCCGAGGAGGAACTGTTTCTGGTCGCCTATCCGGCGCAGGCGGCTTCGGCTAATCAGAACAAATGCTGGAACTGGTTTCAAACAAACGATCAGCAGCGCGACCGCGGCGAGCCGTCGATCATCGCCGGAATCACCCAGCAAGTCGTGCGCGATTATCGCCTCGATGCACGGCGCGTTTACATAACCGGAATGTCGGCCGGCGGCGCCATGGCGGCGACCATGGCAGCCGAGTATCCTGATCTTTACGCCGCCGTCGGCGTGCACTCCGGCCTCGCCCACGGCGCCGCGCGCGATATGCCCTCGGCATTCGCCGCCATGCGCAGCGGCGCCGCCGGCACCCAGCAAGCGGGTGACGGGTTTTCTGCTAAAGCGCGCAATCGCATTGTCCCGACAATTGTTTTCCACGGCGATAGCGACAACACCGTCCATCCGCGCAACGGCGATCAAGTGCTTGCGCAAATGGTCGAGCGAGCCGCATCGGATTTTCTGGCCAAGCCGCGGGTGACGTTAAGCCAGGGCCAAGTGCCTGATGGCCGCGCTTACTCGCGCTCGGTTTATCACGATGTCAATGGACAGGAAATCATGGAGCGCTGGCTGGTGCACGGCGCCGGCCATGCCTGGTCGGGCGGCAGCCGCGCAGGCTCCTATACCGATCCGCAAGGTCCGGATGCCTCAAGGGAGATGGTCAGCTTTTTCTACAAGCACGCGAAAAGCGAATCGGTGCTTGCTGTCGATGGTTAGCGGATTTGAAGCCGGTCGAAGACCGTGAGCGTGTAGTCGTAGGGATTCTTTTCGTCGGCGGCGTAGCGCCGCGTCGAGGTTTGTTTCCAATCCGCGAAATCGAATTCGGGCATCAGGGTGTCGCCGGGAATCTCGGCATCGATCACGGTCAGATGGATGCGATCAGCAATCGGCAGCGCGGCCTTGAACAGCTCGGCGCCGCCGATCACGAAAATTTCATCGTCCGCCTCGCATTGCGCGATCGCGTCGGCGAATGAGTGGGCGATCTTTGCGCCGGCAGCCCGATATTGTCGATCACGCGTCACGATGACCGTCGTGCGCCCGGGCAGCAAGCGGCCAATCGACTCGTAGGTTCTGCGTCCCATCACGATGTGATGTCCCATGGTCAGGGATTTAAAGTGCCGCAATTCCGACGGCAGCCGCCAGGGAATCGCGTTGTCGCGGCCGATCACGCGATTGCGCGCCATCGCCACAACCAGCGAGATGCGCGCAGCGCGCGAAGCGCCGCGTGAATCCGTGGCTGCCGACAAATCGGCCGCGCTCATATCGCAACCGGCGCCCTGATTGCCGGATGCGGATCGTAGCCCGTCAGCGTGAAATCGTCGTAGCGAAAATCGAAAATGTTGCGAACGGCCGGACTCAACTGCATACGCGGCAGCGGCCGCGGTTCGCGGCGCAATTGCTCGCGCGCCTGTCCGATGTGGTTCAGATACAGGTGCGCGTCGCCGAACGTGTGCACGAAATCGCCGGGTGCAAGCTCGCACACCTGTGCGACCATCAAGGTCAGCAAGGCATACGATGCGATGTTGAACGGCACTCCGAGAAACAAATCGGCGCTGCGCTGATACAGTTGGCACGACAGCCGGCGCGGTCCGGCGCCGCTAGCGGGCGCAACATAAAATTGAAAGAATGCGTGGCACGGCACCAGTGCCATCTTGTCCAGTTCGCCGACGTTCCACGCGCTGACGATCAGCCGCCGCGAATCGGGATTGCTGTCGATCTGCGCGAGCACGTTGCTGAACTGATCGATCCCGCGTCCATCGGCGGTCGGCCATGAGCGCCATTGCTTGCCATACACCGGGCCGAGTTCACCGCGCTCGTCGGCCCATTCGTTCCAGATGCTGACGCCGTGGTCGGTCAGATATTTCGTGTTGGTCTCGCCGCGCAGGAACCAAAGCAGCTCATGGATGATCGATTTCAAATGGACTTTCTTGGTCGTCAGCAGCGGAAATCCCGCAGAGAGATCAAAACGCATCTGATGCCCGAACACGCTCAGCGTGCCGGTGCCGGTGCGGTCGTCCTTGCGGATGCCGTGGTCGAGCAGGTGCTGCAGGAGATCGAGATAAGCGCGCATCGGTAGTCGGT
>JACDAM010000193.1 GCA_013695435.1 Burkholderiales bacterium
CGCTCTGGCCACTGACCTTTTCACCCAGCGTCGCCGTGAAAAGTCCCAGTGCATGCAGCGGTTGCCGCAGATCATGGCTGGCGGCAGCGAGGAATTGGGATTTGGCGCGGTTGGCGGCCTCGGCTTCATGCTGCGAGCGTTCGGCGAATGCTTTCTGCTCGGTCAGCCTCTCGATCAGATCGATATTTTCGTAGCGGCGATTCAGCGAATCGGCGAACACGCGGCACAGGTTGCGCCCGAAGACCAGCGATACGACCAGCAGCACGACACCGAACGCTGCGACGATCAGATGAGGCGTATCGCCTTCCGCCGCGGTGCGCAGGATGATCGGGACCAGTGTCGGTACGATAAACGCATGAAAAGACCGCAGGTAAACCGGACTCAGCGTGGTCGCGCCGGCCGCCACCCCATACAGCGCGACCGTGAGCATCGCCTGCTGGCTCGGCGAATCCGGCACATACATGACGATTCCGGCCAGCCCCCAGATGCAGCCATTGACGGCCGACGCGATAACGATGTAGTCTCCCCAGCGCCTGGCATCGGCCGCTAGGGGTTGCGCGCGGCGGTATCTGAAGAACAGCGCGAAACGCACAACGCCGAGTACGCTCAATGCGGCGAACCACGCGATCATCGGCAGCGCAGGCCGCTGGCCCCAGGTCCCTATCATGAGGAACAGCGCAGCCACGACGAGCGCCGTGTAGACGACCGGTGTTTGATTGTAAAGCGCGCTGATCTGCTCCGCGCGGATCAGATCAGCGCGGCTCGAAGCGGGAGAAGTGGACAGTGCCATCTTCGTCACATTTTCCAGGCGCATGGTAAAAAAACCGGAGACGTCGGGCGGCACACTGTCCCTGCGTTCACGCGATTATGCGTCGGAATTCTCTGTCAGGCATATAGCACTTAAGTCTTAGGCCAAAAGTACTATGCGGGTGGCGCTGGGTTGTCCGCGATCCGTTGCGGATTCGGCTTCAAGATACAACCGCAAGCGCCGCGCCACTCCGCGGAAATCCAGAATGAGCTTATGCGATAGTGACTTGCGAATCCAGAAACGGCATGACACGGGGGATTTTCCCGGCCCGAAAACCTTGTTTCCCGAATTTGCACACCACCGTTAGCAGAAATGGCTGCGGCTGGATCTGATGAACTTAGGACGACGGCGTAAGCGCCGCAACTTGCGCTACAAGGTGTGATCCACGCTGAAATACTGCTGGTAACGCTGAAAATTGCGCACGTAGTGGCGCGCGTTTTTTTCAATGCGGCTGATTTCGGTCGCAGTCAAGGACCGCACGATCTTGCCAGGCGAGCCGACCACCAGCGATCCATCGGGAATGACCTTGTCCTCGGTAATCAGCGCATTGGCCCCGATCAGGCAGTTTTTACCGATCACGGCGCGGTTCATGATGACGCTTTTTATTCCGATCAGGGAGTTATCGCCGATTTTGCAGCCGTGCAGCACCGCCATATGACCGACGCTGACGTTTTTGCCGATGACAAGCTCGATGCCTTCGTCGGTGTGCAGCACCGCGCCATCCTGAATATTGGAGTTCTCGCCGATCACGATGCGGTCAGTGTCGCCGCGCACGACGACGTTGAACCAGATGCTCGCGTTATTTTCGAGCACGACCGATCCGATGACGATGGCATTGTCGGCAATATAGTGGTTGCCGCGTGTTTCGATTTTTCTGTCGCCCAGCGAATATTTCATGGTGATGGATTCGAAAGAGAAAGGAACCGTCGCAGATGACGGCGAGATGCGCCGGGCCGCGCTAATTATAGTTCGCGGCGAATTTACCGAGAAGTCGCTTAGCGCGATAATGAGCCCTTTTCAGGGAGACAACATGACCGATATCGCCGGCCTGCTGGGCAAAGATGCGAAATACCTGCTCGATCATCGCTGCAAGGGGATAGCGAAAGAATCCCTGCACTTGCCGGGGCCCGACTATATCGAGCGCGTGGTCGCCGCCAAAGACCGCAAGCCGGCGGTGCTGCGCAATCTGCAGGCGATGTTCGATCGCGGGCGTCTGGGCGGCAGCGGTTTCCTGTCCATCCTGCCGGTAGATCAAGGGGTCGAGCATTCGGCCGGCGCATCGTTCGCACCGAACCCGTTGTTTTTCGATCCGGCCAATATTTGTCAACTGGCGGTCGACGGCGGCTGCAATGCGGTGGCGTCGACCCTGGGCGTGCTGAGTTCGGTCGCCCGCACGTTTGCGCACCGCATTCCGTTCATCGTCAAAATCAATCACAACGAGATGCTGACCTATCCGAACATCTACGATCAGACGCCGTTCGCAAGCGTCGATCAGGCGTTCGACATGGGCGCTGTGGCGGTCGGCGCGACGATTTTTTTCGGCTCGGAGCATTCGCGCCGGCAAATTCAGGAAGTGTCGGAAGCATTCGCGCATGCCCACGAATTGGGCATGGCAACCATCCTGTGGGCATACACGCGTAATCCTGAGTTCAAAAAAGACGGCGTCGATTATCACGTAGCCGCCGACTTGACCGGTCAGGCCAATCATCTGGCTGCGACCATCAACGCCGATATCGTCAAGCAGAAAATGGCCGAAAACAATGGCGGCTACAACGCGATCAAGTTCGGCAAGACCCACGCCAAAGTGTACAGCGAATTGACGACGGATCACCCGATCGATCTGGTCCGCTATCAGGTTGCCAACTGCTATATGGGGCGCGCCGGCCTGATCAATTCGGGCGGCGAATCGGGCAAGGACGATTTGACGCAGGCGGTACGCACCGCAGTGATCAACAAACGCGCCGGCGGCATGGGGCTGATCTCGGGACGCAAGGCGTTCCAGAAACCAATGAAAGACGGCGTCGCGCTATTGCGGGCGATCCAGGACGTTTATCTGAGCAAGGATGTCAGCGTCGCCTGACCTCTTCCGGAAAGTGCGATTCCCGGGTTGCGCTGCGCTCGATCCGGGCTAACAGCCTGTTAAGCGAGGCTGCTATGGAGTTTGTTCCCTACCACAGCGGTTCAGCGGGGCCGCTGACCGAAGCCGAGCCGGCTTTTGTCGAGTCCGCGCCGCGGCCGAGAGCATTCCTGGCAGCGCCTGTCGACAAGTTTTACGTGAAATTCCGCACCGGGCGCTTCCGGCCAAATCATCTGATCACGATCCGCAACAGCGTCGATGGCTGGTCGCAGGATATTCATGGCGCCTATCACAACGGCGAATGGGTATTCTTTCTGGAAAAGGCCAGGTATCGGCGCGGCTTCAGCATGAAATTCGTGCTCGACGAATCGGCCTGGATGGAGGGCCCGGATATCGCGTTGCAAGCGGCCGGAGAGCATGTTTTCACCGAGCAGAATGTCTCGTTTGCGCCGACGCCGCCGCGTTATCTGCACGGCTACGACAATCTGCGCAGCGATCACAACAAGCGCCAGCAGGATGCAATTCCCGGCAATACCGATGACAGCATCGACTATGACGTTATCGTAATCGGCTCAGGCATGGGCGGCGGCATCCTCGCCGACGCGCTGTCCGACCTGGGCCGCCGCGTGCTCATGCTCGAGGCCGGCAGCCTGCTTTATCCGACGCATATCACCAATCTTCCGGGCGACTGGTCGCGCATGCCGTCGCATCATCAGGTCGGCCATTTCATCAATGAGCCCGGTTCGGATTTCCTGTTCGGAGTGCAGATGAATTTCGGCGGCCGATCGGTGTTCTGGTCAGGTCTGATCCCGCGCATGCACGCCTGGGAGACCGCCCCCTGGCCAGAAAATGTGCGCACCTACCTGGCCAGCGCGGAAGGCTATGCGCGCGCCGAAAAGTTGATGCGCAAGCAATTGACGCTCGGTACTTTCCAGAATCAGCTTGTCGCCGCATTGCGCAACGCCTTCCCCGCTTACCGGGTCGAGGATTTGCCGCGATCGCGGCACCAGCCGAATCTCGATCAACAGGGAACGCTACGCAATGTCATCGAGACTTCCAGCGGGACATTTTCGACCGCAGCGCTGCTGCTGGATTCGCTGGCGTTCCACGGCTCGGCCGGGCGCGATAATCTGACCATCAATCTGAACCATCTCGTCACGCAAATCGAAACCAGCGGCGGCAAAGCGGCCGCTGTCGTCTGCCAGGATCTGGCCGGTAACCAAACTCGGCGTTATCGCGCGAAGCGGATCGTATTGTCCGCGGGATCTCTGGAAACGCCGCGTATCGCTTTGCGCAGCGGGCTAACCAATGCGCAGCACCGGATCGGCATCGGCCTGACCGACCATCCGGCGTTTTTCTCGAACAGCTACGAGTTGAGCGCCGGCAGTCCCTGGGCCGGGTTCGAGAATCACGCCAAGGTCATGATGTTCCACAAGCAGGCGGCGAGTACCCTTCATCCGTACAACGTCGAGTTGCTGATCAATCCGAAATACTGGGACGTGGCGCACGCCGATGACGATGTCTGGCGCCAGCAGGTCGGGTCGGATCAACGGACGATGGCGCGGCTGCAATTCGTCATGGCGAGCGCGCTCGACGACGGCAACCGCATAGTGCACCG
>JACDAM010000194.1 GCA_013695435.1 Burkholderiales bacterium
CTGCTGGCCTTATCGAAGAACTCAGACAGCCCAGGCGCCTGAATCCCGAGGCCGGCAGAATCGAGACCCTGACAGCACGTGAACGCAAGGTTATCGAAGCATTAGTCAGTAACGAAAGCGGCACCCCCAGCAAGGAGATCGCCACACAGCTAAACCTGAGCGAATCGACCTTGCGCAATCATTTAACCTCAATCTACTGCAAACTCGACGTTTCCAATCGCCTGGGCCTGGTTCTTTACGCAACCAAGCATGGTCTTGGTCGCGTTTCGAATCCCGCGGAATAGTTCGTCGCGCGTCACGCGCATCTTCGTCCCCTCTCCAAAAAAAAGGGTTCTGCTACCAAAGACCCTTCGAACTGGGTAGGAGGTTTGTCCCATTCAGTTCGGGAGGTTTCTCCCATGCGCGAGCCCCCCGTCCGAGTTACTTTACGGATTGCGAGAAACCACGGTCTTGACAAGATTTTGCGCCTCGTCCCAGCCGCTCTCCCCCGGCGTTGGAGGCGACGTATAAGAGCAGCCTCCAGGCCGGTTGCTCTCGCCGTAATCACTCTGACGTAATCTTGACGTAGTTTGGTCGGATCGTTCGGAAAGAACAGTACGACATTGCTATACCGCATTGCAGGTAAATCGAACGATTCAGTAATCTTTTCCCGGCGCGGTGGGTGCAATAAGAAAGAGGCGCGGCGGTGCGCCAAGGGGGTCTTGACGTGAGTATTTTCCATACTATCGGGCAATTTTCAGCCGAAATAGGCCCTATCGCGACCTCGGTGGTCTGTTCGGCGCTTGTTGTACCGTTGATGATTCGGGCGCGGAACGGGGAACAGCGGCAAGGGTCCGCCAACCCGCAGAATATCCATGTCGAGCCCACGTCCCGCCTGGGTGGAGCGGCGGTGTTTCTTGCCTATGTCGCGGCCGTAGCGGTGTCGCTGAAGCTTGGCCACATGCCGCTCACCTCTGCGCTTCCATTGCTGTTGTCGGCTTTGCCTGTGTTGTTGGCAGGACTGTGGGAGGACATCGGCCAACGCGTGTCCCCGGAGCGTCGACTCCTCGCTTCCATCGCATCTGCCGCGCTCGCCAGCGCGCTTGCACAAAGCGTTATTACGCGTCTTGACCTGCCTTACGTGGATGCGTGGCTCGTATATCTGCCCTTTGCCGTGCCGCTTACCTGGTTCATGGTGGCTGGAGCGTGCAACGCAATCAATATCATAGACGGCACCCACGGGCTGGCAGGTGGAACCGCGTTGATGATGTTCATGGGTATCGCTTTGATCGCGGGAGATTCCGGCGACACGTTGGTTCTGGCGCAGGCGTTGGGAATGGTCGGCGCACTTACGGGTTTCCTGTTATGGAACTATCCCGGAGGCAAGGTCTTCCTAGGCGACGCAGGGGCTTATTTCATCGGCTTCATGTATGCGCAGCTTTCCATCCAGCTCATTACTCGTAACGCGGAGATTTCAGCGTGGTTCGTTATCGCCCTTGCGGCTTACCCTATCGTCGAAACCTTGTTTTCGATGTACCGCCGCAAAATCGGTCGCCGTACTCCATCCATGCAGCCCGACGCACTCCATCTGCACTCGCTGCTCTATCTTCGCTTTGTCCGGTTCGGCGAACGTCACCGCCCTGGAGATCGCAGGCTTCATTGCGCCCCAACTCTCGGCTCCGGCAGAAAGGAGCGGCGGCAGCCTTTGCGCCGTGCCAACGCGCGAGTCGCGCCGAGGTTGTGGTTGCACGTGGCGTTCTGTCTCGCTACCGCGCTGGCTTTCAGTGACAACACGCCGGCACTGATTGCTTCAATCATAATCTACGCAATTTACTACGTGCTCTGTTACCGAAAGGCCGAGCGGATCTGCGCAGATACGGTAGCCCGACTGACACCCTCTCCCGGGAACACCTAGCATGGGAGATGAATTCGATCGTTCTGCAAGGGTGAGTACCTGAAATGCGATGCTGCGTGAAGTAATTTTTTAAGGAGAGGAAAGAGTGAATTCGGGTGACAGCAAGGCCGCCGGGCATTTCGGGGAAGAAACATGCATATAAGCGAAAAAGAATTGCAAGTGTTGCCGGTCAGGGCAAGCTTTCTTCCGTTCGCCTTGCCTTCGATAGGAGAGGAAGAGATAGCCGAGGTCGTCGATTCGCTTCGTTCCGGCTGGATCACAACCGGCCCCAAGGTGAAGCGATTCGAGGAAGAGTTTGCGCGGTACATCGGATGTCGCCATGCGATTGCCGTGAACTCCTGCACGGCTGCGCTGCATATCGCGCTGACTGCTCTGGAGATCGGGCCCGGCGATGAGGTGATTGTGCCGACGATGACATTTTGTTCGAGCGCCAACGTCGTGGTACATGCCGGGGCCCGACCAGTGCTCGTCGATATTGGTGAAGACTCGAACGTGCGCCCAGATACCATCGAGCGCGCGATCACCCCGAAGACCAAGGCCATTATATTGGTACATTACAGCGGTCAAGCATGTGATTTGACCGGCATTTACGATGTAGCGAGACGTCATCGCCTGGCTGTGATCGAGGACGCAGCGCATGCCGTAGGCAC
>JACDAM010000195.1 GCA_013695435.1 Burkholderiales bacterium
TTTTGTGGCGCGCGACGCAGAGCACGAGGTGGTGCAGAATCTTCACCGCCGGAGCTGCGCGCTCGGGCTTGACGCGTGCAACGTGCATCGTGATATCGCCCGCCGCATCCAGCCTCGGGAATACGTCGTCGCCGACAAAAAGCTCGCCGGTTTCGTCGACCCAGTTTTCGCTGAAAGCGGACTGCACGGCATGGACGATCGGCCCGCGCAGCCGCACGCTGATGTCGCGGAAGTGTTCCTTATCCTGCGCTTGGCCGAGCCAGGTATCGACGATGCAGTGCCCCCCCGCGAGCGCGACACGACCGTCCAACACAGCGAGCTTGCGGTGGTCGCGCCGGTTGAGAACGCCGATGTTCCGTAAACGCGGAGCGTGATAGCGCGCGACCTTGCACCCGGCTTCCTCAAGCTTATGGCAAGCTGCCTCGCCCATTTTCTTGCAACCACTGGCATCGAGGAGCACGCGCACCTTGACGCCGGCGCGAGCGCGCTCCGCCAGTGTTTCGGCGAGCCGGTCGCCCAGTTTTCCTTCCTGCCAAAGGTAGGTCTCGAAGTGGACCGAGCGACGGGCGCTGGCGATCTCCTCGAATAGCGCGTCGAAGTAGGCGCCATTCTCGAAAATCTCGACTGTGTTGCCCTCTACGCGAGTGCTATGCGTAAGCCCGCTGAGCGACGGAATCAGTTCGTCGAGCGGCTGACCGCACTCGACATCGAGCTTCGGGTCGCGGTGGCGCTTGACCGACCAGATCACCAGCGCGAGCATGATAACAACCACCAGCAGCGCCAGCGCCAGGCTTGCGGGCAGCGTGATCTTCGCCGACAGCAGCGAATCAAGCACGGGCGATTCTCAGCACCTTACCGTCACGTCGAGGTAAGCCCCCACCGGAATACCCAAAGGGTTGTTGAAAAAAGCCGTGACGTGTCATTGCGAGGAGCTTTTTTTGCGACGAGGCAATCTCTAGCTCTCGATACTACTAAAGGCGAGATTGCTTCCCCCGGATCAAGTCCGGGGCTAAAGGTTGCTCGCAATGACGGTTTTTGAGCTTTTTCAACAAACCCCTAAGACACTAGCCCAGCTTGCCCTTCGCCGCCAAGACCAAATCTTCACAACATCCCGAAACGTAGAAGCGCAAATCATCAAAGCTGCGTCCTTCGCAAACGATTTCAGCAACGCGGCCGTGCTCGTCGCAGCGGACGGAGCACACGAGCTTTTCGATCGAAAGCCTGGCCCACATCAAAGCATCCTGCTCGAGCTCCGCGATGATGTCCTCATGCAGCGTTTCCCGGTTTACGGCGTTTGGCATTGCACAACCTCCTGAAAAAAGCGCTCAAAAACAGGATCGAGCAAAGCGCTATAGGTAGTATAGCGCTTATTCCATTGCTACTAGATAATGTGTAATTTGTTGTTTACATCGCCAGCGCGCCAGCGTACAGTGAAGGGCAAGAACTCTCCCCGGCGCGGGCATGGCGGATGACGCAAACTTATAGCTTCTCACCCTCGTTCAGCGCTCCCTGGCACCTTCCCCGCCTGCGATGCAGTGTATTCTCTGCACCTCGCTCCACACCTCGCCCTGCGCCGCTTTTGCTTCCTCCGCGTCCGCTTCCTCCGCGCCGTTCAGTTGTTCGATGAATAGCCCAACGTCTCAGGTTACTTTAACTGCTGCGTCTGCCAAGGCTGCTGAAAAATCCGCGATCGGCAAGGCCTACGAAATCAAGGGTTCGATGTTCGGCCTTTTGGCGCTGCGTCTGAAGTGCACGGACGTCGAGGCGATTGGCGCTCAGCTCGGCAAGCAACTGGAGACCTTGCGCGATTTCCTGGGCGACCCGCTGGTGCTCGATCTTAAAAACGTTCCAGGGAACGATGGCGCGCCCGATTTCCCGACGATACTGGCGATGATGCGCGAACTCGGCCTCACCGTGATCGGCGTTTGCAACGGCAACGAAGCGCAGCACCAGGCAGCACGGGAGGCTGGGCTGCCGGCGCTGAAAAGCGGGGGCGCATCAAGCCGGCCGACGCGCGCCTTGAAGTCGGTTTCAGAGGCGAATCTCCAGAAAGATACGGATGCCGCAGCGGAGGCGGCGTCGGAGGAAACTGCCCAGGAACCTTCCGAAACGCGCGCCGGACCGCAGCCCGCCACGGAGCTTTCGGAAGAAACGCCGGCGCCGCCCGCCTCTACCCCAGCCACGGTCCAGATTGTTCATACGCCGGTTCGCACCGGTCAGCGCGTGTTCGCAGCGCACGGCGATCTCACGCTGCTGGCCGGCGTCAACGCCGGCGCCGAAGTGATGGCGGCGGGCAGCATTCATGTCTACGGCCCGCTGCGTGGACGCGCGCTCGCCGGGCTCAAAGGCGATACCGAGGCGCGCATTTTTACGCTGTCGATGGAAGCTGAACTTGTCTCCATCGCCGGCTGCTTCCGGGTATTCGAAAGCGCGCTGGGCCCCGACATCCAGGGCAGACCGGCGCAGATCTATCTCGACGGCGAGCGCATCGTGATTGCCCCGCTCGATTAAGCGCAATCCGCGACTCTTTTTTAACGCGATAAACAGGGAAGCACAGCAGTGGCGAAAATCGTCGTAATCACTTCAGGCAAAGGCGGCGTTGGCAAGACCACGACCAGCGCCAGTTTCGCGAGCGGCCTGGCGCTGCGCGGGCACAAGACGGCAGTCCTCGATTTCGATGTCGGCCTGCGCAACCTCGATCTGATCATGGGCTGCGAACGCCGCGTCGTTTATGACTTCGTCAACGTCATCAACAAGGAAGCGACGCTGACGCAGGCGCTGATCAAGGACAAGCACACGGAAAATCTGTACGTGTTGCCGGCCTCGCAAACGCGCGACAAGGACGCGCTGACGACCGAGGGCGTCGAGCGCGTACTGAACGAGCTCCGGGAAAGCTTCGATTATGTGATCTGCGATTCGCCGGCCGGCATCGAAAAAGGCGCGATGATGGCGCTCTATTTCGCCGACGAGGCGATCGTGGTGACCAATCCGGAAGTCTCGTCGGTGCGCGATTCCGACCGCATCCTCGGCATCCTGCAGGCGAAATCGAAGCGCGCCGAAGACGGCGCCGAACCGGTCAAGGAACACTTGCTGATTACGCGCTACTCGCCGAAACGCGTGGCGCTCGGTGAAATGCTGTCGGTCGAGGATGTGCAGGAAATCCTGCGCGTGCCGCTGATCGGCGTCATCCCCGAATCGGAACAGGTGCTGCAGGCGTCCAATTCCGGCAGTCCGGTAGTCCACGCCAACGGCTGCGACGTCGCCGAAGCCTACAAGGATGTCGTCGCCCGCTTCCTCGGCGAAGAGCATCAAATCCGTTTCACGGAAGTCGAAAAACGCGGCTTCTTCCAACGTCTGTTCAGAAACTGACTATGTCGCTGATCAATTCATTTATCGACTACCTGCGCGGCTCAAAGCCGAAGTCGGCGACGGTCGCGAAAGAGCGCCTGCAACTGATTCTGGCGCACGGCGGCGGCCGCCGCGGCATTCCGGAATACCTGCCCGCCCTGCGCCACGATCTGATCGCGGTGATCGCCAAGTATGTGCCTATCGACCCTGAACAGATCAAGATGGACTTCAATCGCCAGGGGGATTACGACTTGCTCGAACTGAACATCGTCCTGCCCGAAGGCTCGCGGCGCGTGCAGCGTCCGGCTGGTTAGCTGTGGATTGTCAACACGTTGTTCCCTGGTAGCCGAGAATCCGGCGGGACACCGCCGATGTCTTGATGCGACCGCCCAGCGGCCGAAGTCAGCGGCACGGCAGGCTCTTGCCGTGCAGGAAGCGGCCCCCGGACGCGAGACGCGTTTGCTGTGTCGCGGCGCGCACGATCGGTGCGCCGCTGGTGGCCTATCCGATCCTTCAGCGTTTCGACAAGCTGCCGCGGCCGGACGCGGCGTCGATCGCCGCGCACTATGGCTCGGTGTCGGTCGTGACCTTCGCGGTGGGCGCGTCGTACCTAGCCCGTCAGGGCGTTGCATACGAAGGTTTCATGTCGGTATTCCTGGTCTTCCTGGAGTTTCCGGCACTCATCATCGGCGTGCTGCTCGCCAAGGGCATCAACCGCGACACCCGCTGGTGAATGCTGGCCCATGAGGTGCTGGCCGGCAAGGCGATCGTGCTGCTGGTCGGTGCGCTTGTGATCGGCTGGGTATGGGGCACCGAGGCGAACCAGTCGCTGAACAAGTTCTACGGCGACATGTTCAAGGGCCTGCTGTCGCTGTTCCTGCTCGGCATGGGCATCCTGACCGCGTCACGATTCGACGACTTGCGCCGAGCCGGTCCGTTTCTGATCGGCTTCGGCATCGTGCTGCCGATCGTCTCGGCCGCCGGCGGCGTGCTGACCGGCTGGTGGCTGGAACTGTCCTTGGGCGGCACGACCCTGCTGGCGGAGCTCTACGCCAGTGCGTCCTACATCGCCGCCCCCGCGGCGATGCGCATCGCGATTCCGGAGGCCAATCCCGCGTTGTCCATCGGCGCGTCGCTGGGCGTGACTTTTCCGTTCAACGTGCTGGTCGGCGTGCCCCTGTATCACCAGATGGCTCTGCTGATGTACCGCGGTGGCGTTCAAGTGGGGTAAGACCGTGACCATCAATCTCAACCGAACCAAGCTGGTCGTGCTCGTCTGCGAAGAGGCGCTGGAAGCCATCATCGTTCCCGAGCTGCTCGCGGCCGGAGCCAACGGCTACACGGTGTCTGAGGCGCGCGGCCGGGGCAGCCGAGGCGTGCAGGACGCCCGCTGGCTGCTGTCGTCCAATGTGCGAATCGAGATCCTGTGCAACGAGGGGGTAGCGCGGCGCATCGTCGAGATCATCGTCACCAAGTGCTCCGACAACTTCGCCCTCGTGGTCTACACGCTGGATGTGGAAACCATCCGATGCGACAAATTCTGAGCCGGGATCGGCTGCGGGCCGTCCGACTTGCGGTTCGGTTGCCATCTGAGCCTGGGTCGTATCGCCACGTCCGCCCCAGGCAGCAGGAACGGTGCGTTGTCGAACCTATGAAATGCCCACCTGCCCTGACACTACCTTGGCTATCACCGATCGACAAGGAATAGAGATCGACTACTGCCCGCAATGCCGGGACGTGTGGCTCGATCGCGGTAAACTCGACAAGCTGATGGAGCGCGCCGCCGCGCAGGCACCAAGCGCCATCGCCGCAGTGTCGCGTCCCGACTTTGCGGATTCGAATCACCATGGCGCTCAACGACACCCCGCCGGACGCAAGAAGTCTTGGACATCTTCGATTGACGGCTCCGCGACCCGTGCCCCGGGGCACCCTGTGCCAGATAACCGCTGTGGCTTTCACACCGAGCCATGCCATGGCAAAAGCAGGGGTGCCGAGCCAGACACCAACGTCCAGGGCCAAGATGCCACCGATGTACATTGAGAACTCGAGGCCGGCCGAGAATCTGTCAACGAGATGGCGACGATCATCACGAAGGCATGGCCAGGCTGCAAGAACTGCCGCGTGCCGTCCCTGACCGGTCCACCGTGGCGCGCTTCGGGGGCGGTGGCCATCACATTGAACGCTGCCGGATCACGAAGCGCGTTTGCACGCTGCGTCGGCACCCGCGCCTTGGCAACGGGCGTCCGCGGACAACGCCTCGATGCTGAAAGCCGCTGTTTGCCGACAGCTCGCCGCGGCAAAGCCGAAGGCTTATCGGTTCGGCGTTACGTGAATGGGCTTACGGTTTTTTCTATCATCATTCAACCCAGAGACCGCCATGCTCGATTGCTGGACGCACTACTACAACCGGCACCGGCCGCATCAAGGCATAGACGGTGTGCCGCCGGCTTCTCGGCTACCAGGGAACAACGTGTTGCAACATCACAGTTAGCCTTTCGATTTGCTTGTCATTCCGCGCAAGCGGGAACCCAGTGCTGTCCAACTATTCTCTGCGCGCGTAAGCCTTGGCCTTCTCCTTCCCCAGCAAGTGGGGAAGATGCAAACCGAAGTAAAATCAGACTTTTCTCAAGAGACAAGCATGACTGTTGCCCGCGAAGCGGCGCGCCGCCGCACGTTCGCCATCATTTCGCACCCGGACGCCGGCAAGACCACGCTGACGGAAAAGCTGCTGCTGTTCGCCGGCGCGATTCAGATCGCCGGCAGCGTCAAGGCGCGCAAAGCTTCGCGCCATGCGACGTCCGACTGGATGGAAATCGAAAAGCAGCGCGGCATTTCGGTCGCCAGTTCGGTCATGCAAATGGAATATCGCGATTGCGTGATCAATCTGCTCGACACGCCGGGCCACCAGGATTTTTCGGAGGATACCTACCGCGTCCTCACTGCTGTCGATGCGGCGCTGATGGTCATCGATGCCGGCAACGGCGTCGAAGCGCAAACCCTGCGCCTGCTGCAGGTTTGCCGCGCGCGCAATACGCCGATTCTGACTTTCGTCAACAAGATGGATCGTGAGGTGCGTGAGCCGATCGATCTGATCGACGAGATCGAGCGCGTGCTGGGCATGGCGGCGGTGCCGTTCACCTGGCCGGTCGGCATGGGCAAAAGTTTTCGCGGCGTGTTCGATCTGGAGCGCGATCGCATGCGAATTTTCCGCGCCGGCAGCGACCGCGTCGCCGAGGACGAAATCCTCGAAGGCATCGATAATCCGGCATGCCGCATCCGCTTCGGCGAGGAATTCGTCCACGCCCAACAGGACATCGCGCTGGTGCAGGGCGCGTCGCACCAGTTCGATCACGCGGCGTTTCTCGCCGGCAGGCAGACGCCGGTGCTGTTCGGCTCGGCGATCAACAACTTCGGCGTCCGCGAAGTGCTCGACGCGCTGGTCGATCTGGCGCCGCCGCCGGGTCCGCGCGCGGCGCTGCAGCGCGTCGTGCAGCCTGCCGAACCAAAGTTTTCCGGGGTCGTGTTCAAGATCCAGGCCAATATGGACCCGGCGCATCGCGACCGCCTCGCCTTTGTGCGCGTGTGCTCGGGGCGTTTCGAACGCGGCATGCGCCTCAAGATTTGCCGTAGCGGCAAGGAGATTCGTCCGGGTAGCGTGGTGTCCTTCCTGTCGCAGCGGCGCGAATTGCTCGAGCAAGCCCATCCGGGCGACATCATCGGCATTCCCAATCACGGCACCCTGCAGCTCGGAGATACGCTGACCGAAGGCGAGGCTTTGCAGTTCACCGGCCTGCCGTTCTTTGCGCCCGAGCTGTTTCAGAGTGTGGAGATCGCCGACCCGATGCGCAGCAAGCAATTGCGCACCGGCCTGGCGCAGCTCGGCGAGGAAGGCGCGATTCAGGTGTTCCGGCCGCACGGCGGCGGCACGCTGCTGCTCGGCGCGATCGGCACCTTGCAGTTCGAGGTCGTCGCGCACCGGCTCAAGCACGAATACGGCGTCGATGCGCGTCTGGCGCCGGCCAAATACACGATGGCGCGCTGGGTCACATCCGAGGAGCCGAATGATCTGAAGCGCTTTATCGAAGCCAATGCGCACCGCGTCGCCTACGATGTTGTCGATGCGCCGACTTTTCTGGCATCGTTCAACGCGGAGCTGAACGTCGCGCAGGAGCATTGGAAGACGATACGCTTTCACGGACTGCGCGAGCACGCCGGTTTGGTCTTCCAGTCGCGCATGAACGAATAAACCGGATAATGCCGCCATTTCGCAGTCGCGTTTGAGAAACGAATGGCTTGAACCGCTGCGAGCCGCACTTTGGATTCGTATGAGCCGCCCGTACAATCCAGCCCATGAACGCCGAAATTGCAGCGCCCTACTCCGCCCTGACTCCTGACTGCGTGCTGAATGCCCTCGATAGCGTCGGCTTTCGCAGCGACGGACGCCTGCTTGCGCTCAACAG
>JACDAM010000196.1 GCA_013695435.1 Burkholderiales bacterium
CTGGGCGCATTCAAAAAGGGTCAATTCATCGGATATATGTGGTTCTGCTTTCGTACCTACGAGGAAGATGAGGTTCGCTGCACTTACGTCGTGACACCCGCGGAAGAAGCGGTCTTCGATTTCGACCTGTATCTTTTTCCGCAACACCGCATGGGTCTCGGCTTCGTCGGAATCTGGAACGGCGCCAACAAGTTTTTGCACGAACGCGGGATCAAGTTTACCTTCAGCAGACTTACGCGATTCAATACCGCATCGCGACGCGCTCACCACCATCTCGGTTGGAAGCTCGTCGGCCGCGCCGTTTTCTTGCAGGCATGGCGCCTCGAATTCATGATGGCGACGCTCTTTCCATTCCTGCACTTATCGCTGGGAAAGCCGGGGCACGTTCGGCTGCAGCTGCGTCCCGACGTGTTGCTACCCTAGCCTTGCTAACATTTGCGGCATCGCACAGCGAAACCGGAGCGTCGCCGCCAACCGCGAAATCCGTTGCCACTATATCAGGAGCGAAATGGGTACGACTAAAGAGCTCGATCCGGAAGCCGATCTCCTGGAACGGACGCATCTTGGGATTCTTTTTCGCGTTGTGCAGCTTGCAAAGTTCATCCAGCCCGCTTTCCATCGGATCGCTCGCTGTACCACTCTATAATACGGCGCTTGGGCAACTCGATAGGTATTGGGCGGCAAAAGTGCCGCGTCAAACCCGGTTACGGTACTGGATGGCTTAGGAGATTCCCGCTTTGGATGTGCAGAAAGAAGTTATCAATATATTGGCGGCAGTTCTCAACCTAGGCACTCGCACCGCCTCCTTTACACCGGAAACCCGTTTGCTGGGAAGCGTTCCGGAGCTCGATTCCATGGCAGTCGTTTCGGTCATCACATCGCTAGAAGAACGTTTCGGTTTTGCGATCGACGATGATGATATCGACGGCAGCACGTTTGCCACGATCGGCAGCTTGGTGGAATTTGTAAACCGCAAGCGCGCCTTGTAATTTTCCGTGGGGCCCGAGGTTTTCTACTTGACGGTCGAGGAAGGAAGACGATTGTGCGTGCTCCACCGTCAGCAACAGCGCGCCGAGCGGGGGGCTCTGCTGTACATACACCCATTCGCCGAAGAGATGAACAAATCGCGCCGCGCAGTCGCGGTTGCTGCCAGAGAGCTTGCCAGCGCCGGCTGGACGGTGCTTCAGATCGATCTTTTCGGTTGCGGCGATAGCACGGGAGGGTTCGAAGATGCGACGTGGGAGCTTTGGCTATCCGACGTGGCGGCGGGATGCAAATGGTTGAGCGACCGAGTGCACGGGACGCCGGGACTTTGGGGGTTGCGCGCGGGAGCGCTACTCGCGTGGCAAGCGGCCGCGAGGCTGTATCGGCCAATGAACTTGCTGCTGTGGCAGCCCGTAATATCGGGAAGAACACATCTCTCGCAGTTCCTTCGGCTCAAGGTCGTGCGCTCGATGAGCGGCGACTCCGCCGAGCGCAGCTCCACTCAAGCGCTGCGCGACCGCTTGAACGGTGGCGCCCAGATTGAAATAGCCGGCTATATGCTCTCGCCGTCGCTGGCAATTCCCATGGAACAGGCGGAAATTCGCGTCGCAAACGGGCCGATGGAGACCGTGTCTTGGCTGGAGACGGGATCATCGGCGGAGCTCGCCCCCGCCAGTCGCGAATGCATCGCGCGCCTGACTGGCGCCGGCGTATGCGTGCGCACGAGTGTGGTCTCCGGCTTGCCCTTTTGGCAAACAACCGAGATCGAGGAAAGTCCGGCGCTCATCGCCGCTACGCTCAGCGCGCTCGATACGTGGCCGCGAGCGTCTTAGCCCGCACCGTTTCTGTCGAAACGGATTCCAGGCGGTCTTAGTTTGAAGGCGCGCATTCTTGCAAAGCGACTCCGCAATGGCTAATCGCGGCGTGTCGGTGGTCGTGCCGACTTTCAATCGAGGGCACTACATCGAAGAATGCCTCGATAGTTTGCTCGGGCAAACACTTCGGGCCGAGGAGATTATTGTCGTCGACGACGGCTCCCAGGACGATACCGCGGAGCGCCTCAAGCGCTACCGTCAAGAAATTCGCTACATGCGCAAGGAAAACGGCGGCAAGCCGAGCGCACTGAACCTCGCGATGAATCACGTCCGCGGTCGGTATGTCTGGATATTCGACGACGATGATGTAGCGCTTCCAGACGCTATCGAGCGCCGCATTGCGGTGATGGATCGTCGGCCGGAACTCGGCTTTGTGTATTCAGGCCACTATCTCGGACAGGATGATGAAGGCGGAAAGATCAAGCGCGAAAAGCTGTATCGATTACCCGAAGTTCCGGAAGCCGAGATATTTTTGAGCCTCATGAAGGGATGTTATTTCACGTTGCCAAGTATGCTGGTGCGCACGTCGGCTTACCGGAATGCGGGCCCGTTCGATGAGACCTTGGTGAGCTCGGAAGACTACGACATGATGCTCCGGCTGGCGCACCGTTTTCAAGGTACTGCCCTCGCTGCTCCTACGTTCATAGTGCGTCAGCATGCGGGACAGCGCGGACCGCCCAATCAGCGGTACAGCGAGCGCGAGCGGCAGACCGTTTTTCGGCATTTCGACCAGATTGTCGGCCGCAAGATTCGCATGACCGTCCCCCTGGGCGACTATCTATCGCCGCGACGGGCGGACGTTGGACCTCCCCAGATCGAGCGCGAAGCCCTTTTGAGCAGAATGGTCGTGATGGC
>JACDAM010000197.1 GCA_013695435.1 Burkholderiales bacterium
TTGAAAACCTGGCGGGATCAATAGCCGGGGGGTGCAATTACAAGCCGGACGCCCGGCCTGGGGCGAGGCGTCCGCTCTTCGGCTTGAAGCTTAGCTTTTCTTGGCTTTTTCCTGAGCGGCTTTGCAATCGGCTTCGCTCATTTCCATTGCGCCCTTGCCTTTGCAGGCATTCTGGCCTTGGCAAGCGCTGGTGGCGGTTTTGCAGGCGCCCTTGCCTTTGCACGCGTTGACGCCTTCGCACATGGTTTTGCCTTTTTCGGCGGCGACTGCGTTGCCAACGCCTACTGTCATGAACATACCCGCAGCGGCAGCGGCGATAGCGACACCAGTCAGTTTTTTAATAGCGTTCATATTTACGTTCTCCTGATTTGAATAAAAATGCCCGGTTGATTGCTTGAATGCCATGCGGTCCGGTGCCCCCGCATTTACTGCCAAATTTAACGCGATGAAACGATTCTGGTTTACCTGTTGAGTCGTAGCCTAGACCGTGGCCTTACAGCGGCCTGCCGAATGATTGCTGCATGGCAAGTTGGACAGTCCGGTTATGTGCGTGGTCGCGCTTTACCGGTAAGGATTCGGTAAAGAATGCGAGCCCGGGAAATCTTCGCCTCGATACCGGACTTCACCAGAGTCAGGCGAAAGCTGCTCGACTCCAGGCTGTACGATTTCCGTGCTGCAACGGATGCCCGAGTGAATCCGGACCCGAGAAAGACCGCGTCCACTTGAAATGATTCCGCGAAACGAAGCGCGAGCCGGCCTGACAGGCGAGGGATTGCGGTAGAGCTTGCCATCGGCCGACCTTGTCCCAATAGGGTTTACGGTATAATCGCCGACTTTCCCGATTGCTATATCGTTTCTGTCCACCACCTATGCCAATTTACGAATATCGTTGCAAGTCATGCGGATTCCAGAAGGAGTTCCTGCAAAAGATGGGCGCTCCGGTGCTGACCGCTTGTCCCGAATGCGGCCAGGGTACGCTCAGCAAAATGGTCACCGCCGCGGGATTCCACCTAAAAGGCACGGGCTGGTACGCGACCGATTTCAAGAATGGCGGTAAACCGCAGCAAAAGCCGGCCGATGGCGATAGTGAAAAAGCGGGCGAACAAGCGGTTGAAAAAGCCGACGCCGGCAAGGCTGAAAAAGCGGGCGCCGGCAATAAAGCCGATACAACCGATACGCCGGCAGAAACATCCAGGCCTGCCGCGGACTCGAAATCGCCGGATTCCATCAAAAAAGCTGGTAGCGCGGAGCCGTCTTGCCCCTCTCCACAGTGAACGTGCGCCGCTATTTCATCACCGGGCTTCTGATCTGGGTGCCGCTGGGCATCACGCTCTGGGTGCTGAGCCTGCTGATCGGAATCATGGATCAGAGCCTGTTGCTGCTGCCCGATGCGTTTCAAACGCGCAACTGGCTCGGTTTCCACCTTCCCGGCCTCGGCGTCATTCTGACCTTGATCGTGGTATTCGCCAGCGGTATCGCCGCGACCAACATCCTCGGCCAGCGCCTTTGGCTAATGTGGGAAAGCCTGCTGGGCCGTATTCCCGTCGTCAAATCGGTCTATTCGAGCGTCAAGCAGGTTTCGGATACGTTGTTCTCCTCGACCGGGCAGGCTTTCCGCAAAGCTTTGCTCGTGCAATATCCGCGCCCCGGTTCATGGACGATCGCCTTCCTGACGGGCACCCCGGGCGGCGATGTCATCAATCATTTGCCGGGTGAATTCGTCAGCG
This sequence comes from Burkholderiales bacterium, assembly GCA_013695435.1. Taxonomy (NCBI): domain Bacteria; kingdom Pseudomonadati; phylum Pseudomonadota; class Betaproteobacteria; order Burkholderiales; species Burkholderiales bacterium. Next base: position 1,728 of record JACDAM010000197.1, read on the forward strand.
TTTATGTGCCGACAACGCCGAATCCGACCTCGGGGTTTTTCCTGATGATGCCGAAGAGCGATGTCATCGAACTCGATATCAGTGTCGACGAGGCCCTGAAATACATCATCTCCATGGGTGTGGTCACCCCCGGTACGAGAAGCCCGAAAACCATCCTGCGCGCGTTGTAGCGTTTCCCCGTAAACCCCCCTGCGCAATTCGCGCCGCGCCTATTTTTCAATTCTATGCGCACCGACTACTGCGGCAACATCACGCGAGAATACCTTGGCGAAACCGTTACCCTGTGCGGCTGGGCGCATCGCCGCCGCGACCACGGCGGGGTCATTTTCATCGATTTGCGCGACCGCGAAGGTTTGGTGCAGATCGTCTGCAATCCGGAAGATGCCGCGAGCTTCGCGGTCGCCGCAACGATACGCAACGAATTCGTTCTGCGCATCGCAGGCGAGGTGCGCGAGCGCCCCCCGGGTACGGCCAACGCCAATTTGAAGACCGGCGAAATCGAGGTCGTCGCCAGGGAAATCGAAGTATTGAATCCGGCCCTTACGCCGCCGTTCCTGATGGACGACGAAGAAACGAGCGAGACGGTGCGCCTCGAATACCGCTTCCTCGACCTGCGCCGGCCCGAGATGCAGAAGAACCTGCGCTTGCGCTACAAGGTCGCGATGGCGGTGCGCCAGTTCCTCGATCAGCACGGCTTCATCGATATCGAAACGCCGATGCTGACGCGTTCGACGCCCGAAGGCGCGCGCGATTATCTGGTGCCGTCACGCGTTAATGCCGGCCAGTTCTTCGCGCTGCCGCAATCGCCGCAGTTGTTCAAGCAGCTCCTGATGATCGCCGGCTTCGATCGCTATTACCAGATCACCAAATGCTTTCGCGACGAGGATTTGCGCGCCGATCGTCAGCCCGAATTCACGCAGATCGATATCGAAACGTCGTTCATGGACGAGGCTGGCATCACGGCGTTGGTGGAAGAGATGATGCGCCAGCTTTTCAACGCCGTGCTCGACGTTGCGCTGCCGAATCCGTTCCCGCGCATGACTTTCGAGGAAGCGATGGCGCGCTACGGCTCGGACAAGCCCGATCTGCGCGTGCCTCTGGAACTGACCGAACTGACCGACCTGATGCGCGAAGTCGACTTCAAGGTTTTCCGCTCGGCAGCCGATTTGAAAGACGGCCGCGTCGCCGCCTTGCGCGTCCCGGGCGGCGGCGAATCGAGCCGCAAGGAGATCGACGATTACGCGCAATTCGTCGCGATTTATGGCGCGAAAGGGCTGGCGTACATCAAGGTCAACGATATCGCCAAAGGCGTCGCGGGCCTGCAATCGCCCATCGTCAAATTTCTGCCGGAAGGCGTGGTCGACAAAATACTTCGCCGAAGCAAAGCGCAGAACGGCGATCTCGTGTTCTTTGGCGCGGACCGGGCGAAAGTCGTCAACGACGCCCTCGGCGCGTTACGCGTCAAGATCGGCCATGAGCGCGGCTTCGCGGAAAAAGGCTGGCGGCCGCTGTGGGTCGTCGATTTCCCGATGTTCGAATACGACGACGAGGAAAAACGCTGGAACGCGCTGCACCACCCGTTTACCGCACCCAGGGAAGGCCACGAAGATTGTCTCTCATCCGATCCCGGCAAAGCGCTGTCGAAAGCTTACGACATGGTGTTGAACGGCTGGGAGATCGGCGGCGGCTCGGTGCGTATTCATCGCGAGGACGTGCAGTCGAAAGTGTTCCGCGCGCTGAATATCGGCGCTGAAGAAGCGCGCGCCAAATTCGGCTTCCTGCTCGACGCCCTGCAATACGGCGCCCCGCCGCACGGCGGCATCGCCTTCGGCCTCGACCGCATCGTCACCCTGATGACCGGCGCAACCTCGATCCGCGACGTCATCGCATTCCCGAAAACCCAGCGCGCGCAATGCCTGATGACGCAGGCGCCGAGCAGCGTCGATGAAAAGCAGTTAAGGGAATTGCATATACGGCTGCGGCAGGTCGAGAATTCAGCAGTGCCCAATTAAGTAAAAAGTACGCGTGTCGATTCCTGATTTCCAGTCCATTATGCTGCCTCTTCTGAAAAGAGCTGAAGACGGCGCCGAGCATTCTTTGCAGGGAGAAATCGAAGCGCTCGCCGAATTTTTTGGTTTGACATTCGAAGAGCGTGCCGAAATGTTGCCGAGCGGACAGCAGGCACGCTTTAATAACCGTGTGCATTGGGCGAGAAGCTATATGAAGCAAGCTCGATTGATTGAAAATACTCGACGAAGTTGCTTCAAGATTACTCAACGAGGTAAAGACCTGTTGCGCGAAAACCCTCAGCTGATCAATATGCGATTGCTTGAGCGGTATCCGGAGTACGTCCAGTTTAAGGAGCGTAAACGTGACGAGAACGATAGCGCGCGGAGGGAGGAAGTTGCCGCGCCTCAAGAACAAACGCCAGAAGAGCTTCTGGAGCAGTCGTACCGAATCGTCAACGAGGCTTTGGCAATCGAAGTCTTGCAGCGAGTCAAAGAATGCTCTCCTGCGTTCTTCGAGCGCCTTGTCGTGGAACTGCTTGTAAAAATGGGTTATGGAGGGACGCGGCAAGACGCCGGCAGAGCTATTGGCGGAAGCGGCGACGAGGGTATCGATGGCATCATCAATGAAGATCGATTAGGGCTCGATGCCATTTATATTCAAGCCAAGCGTTGGGATAGCGGTGTCGTCGGAAGACCTGAAATCATGAAATTTGTCGGCGCGCTACAGGGTAAGCGCGCGCATAAAGGTGTTTTCATCACCACTTCGTGTTTTACCAAGGACTCCCAAGCCTACGTCGAAAATATTTCTAACAAGGTTGTACTTATTGACGGAGCTTCGTTAGCTAGGCTTATGCTGGAAAATAATGTCGGTGTCAGTTCCGTCAGATCCTTCGATATCAAAAGAATCGATTCAGATTATTTTTCTGACGAATGACCGCACAATCAGCTGTGATATTTTGTGCTGCCAGAACGAGTATATAAAACCCCGATTTCCGTACTCGTCGTCATCCATACGCCGACGTTGCTCGTGCTGCTACTCGAACGCGCCGATCACCCCGGCTATTGGCAGTCGGTGACCGGCAGCCTCGATGCCGATGAGCTGCACGCCAGGGCCGCGCAGCGCGAGGTGTTCGAGGAAACCCGGATCGACGCTAGCCGTCATGTATTGACGGACTGGAATCTGCAATACGAGTTCGAGATCTTCGAGGAATGGCGGCACCGATATGAACCGGGCGTTACGCGCAATACCGAGCACGTGTTTGGCCTTTGCGTGTCGCGAGCGGATACCGTGACCGTGCACGCGCGCGAGCATCTGGGTTTTATCTGGTTGCCCTGGCAGGAAGCCGCCGAAAAGGTATTTTCGTGGACGAACAAGGCCGCGATCCTGAAGCTGCCGGAGAAGTTTGCGGGTTAGTCTTTTTGCGATGCAACACCCAGTCCGTTATCGTGTCTTAGTCTTGTAATCTTCGCTTCCTGCTGGGAGGTAATGCCATGCAAACCGCTGCGATCGCGTTCGACCGTTTCGACAAGCTGCAGGACGACGCCTGCGAGGCTCGCATCCATGCGGCCAAGGCCGCGCTCGGCAAGCGACTTGTCATCCTTGGTCACCATTACCAGCGCGCCGACGTTTACAAGCACGCCGATCTGACCGGTGATTCGCTGAAGCTGTCAAAGCTTGCCTCAGAGACCGATGCCGAATTCATCGTGTTCTGCGGTGTGCATTTCATGGCCGAAGTCGCCGATATCATGACGCACGGCCAACGCACGGTCGTGCTGCCCGATCTCAACGCCGGCTGCTCGATGGCCGACATGGCGAATCTTGGCAAGGTCGAGCGCGCGTGGCGCGAATTGTCGGAAGTGCTGAATCCGGACGAGACGATCACGCCGGTCACCTACATCAATTCCGCGGCCGACCTCAAGGCGTTTTGCGGCGAGCACGGCGGTATCGTATGCACGTCGAGCAACGCCGGGAAGATTCTCGAGTGGTCGCTCGCGCGCCGCGAAAAAGTGCTGTTTTTCCCGGATCAGCATCTCGGCCGCTGGTCCGGTTTTCAGCGTGGCATTCCGCAGGAACAGATGGTCGTCTGGGATTTCGATCAGCCGCTCGGCGGCCTGACGCCCGAACAACTCCGTAATGCCAAAATCCTGCTGTGGAAGGGTCATTGCTCGGTGCACCAGATGTTCCAGCCGCAGCACGTCATCCGCTTCCGCAATCTGTATCCGGACGGCATCGTCATCTCGCACCCGGAGTGCAATTTCGAGGTGTGCAAGGCATCCGATTACGTCGGCTCGACCGAATACATTCTGAAGACGGTCAAGGCCGGGGCGCCCAACACGCGCTGGCTGGTCGGCACCGAATTGAACCTCGTCAATCGCCTCGCCGAGGAAGTCAAACACGAAGGCAAGATCGTGCAATTCATGGCGCCGACGGTTTGCATGTGCTCGACCATGGCGCGCATCGATCCGCAGCATCTGGCGTGGAGCCTGGAGAATCTCGCCGCGGGCAAGGTGGTGAACAGGATTTCGGTGCCCAAAGACGAGGCTGACCTGGCGCGGCTTGCGCTGCAGCGCATGCTCGATATTTCCTGACCCCATTTCCTGATTCGCCCCCATCGCGCGCGTCGGCATTCAATTCCGCCGTCAAAGCTGATGACATTTCGCGGCGTACTGATCGCCGCGTCGCTTACGCTCCTCGCAATGACGGCATCGCTGATGTTGGTGCCTATTGCGGCGCATGGCTCGAAAGCCGAGCCGACGGTCAACGTCGAGCGCGTCAATGGCCTCATCACGGTCGAAGCGAGCATCTCGGCGCCCGTCGATGCCCGACTGGCCTGGCAGGTGCTAACCGATTACGAACATCTGGCCGATTTCATTCCGGGCATGCACAAGAGCGGGGTCGTCAGCACCGGCAGCGAGCCTATCCGTGTCGAACAACTCGGCGAGGGCGGTTTTCTGTTCTATCACTTCCCGATCGAAATCGTGCTGCAAATGGACGAGACGCCGTTCGAGTCGATACGTTTTCACGCGGTCGGCGGCAACATCGAACAGATGGAAGGCGTGTGGCGGCTTGAAGGGAGCGCCCCGGTTCACGTCCGCTACCGCGCGCGCATGAAGCCGCAATTCTGGGTGCCGCCGCTGATCGGGCCGGCCGTCATTCGCCGCGATGTGCGGCTGCAGCTCGACGGCCTGGTGCGCGAGATGGAGCGGCGTGCAGCGCATTCGTCATCATTGCGTTCGTTGCCGTAATTCCTCCCGATCGTTCGCGCCTCTCGTTCAGTTGCATTTCCTTACAAAAAAGTCCCGCTTCGGAAAAGACAATCGGGCAGTAGCGCGCTCTAACTTTGCGTCGAAAACCGACACTACCAGGAGTACTCCATGAAACGTCTGATAATGATTCCCGCCATTGCCGCATTGTTTTCCGCAGGCATTGCGATTGCCGCACCCGAGCGGTCTGAACCTCATGCCGGCAAATCCGGCGAGCACCATGTCCGGCATCACGCCGAGCGATGGGCGAAACTCAAAGCGGATCTCAAGCTGAATCCGGGGCAGGATTTCGCGTGGCAGCAGATTGCGGACAGAAAAGCTGTGCTGCATAAGGAACGGCGCGCCGACAGAAAACAGTTCGGCGAATCTCTGAAGCAGGAACTGGCGAACGCCGAGCCCGATTTCGCCCGTGTCGCGCAGCTCGAACAGCAGATGGAAGAAAAGGGTCTGCAGGCACGCAACGAAC
>JACDAM010000198.1 GCA_013695435.1 Burkholderiales bacterium
GCGGCTTCCAGGCCGCGTCCGACATCGGTATCGGCAAGACCGCGGCCGACCCCGCCGGCCGCGATCGCCGCCTGGATGACTGCCTGTTTCTGGGTGAAATCAAGTATGCGCAACGGAAATGTGCTGAACACCAGCATGCCGAACAAATCCTGCTCCCGATTGCCTGCGAACTCCGCCAGCACCCGGCGCGCCACACTGTTTTTCGATTCGCGGCGGCCGTCGAGCACGTGCGTTCCGGGGCTCGCGCCGAACGATTGATCCATGCTGCGGCTGCGATCGAGCAACAGCACAACGTGAGCACCCTGCCCGACGTGCTCAATCATGACTTCCGCGCGATAGGGCTGGGCCAAACCGACGACGGCGCCGGCGATGGCAGCGGCAGCGGCCAATCGCAGCGCCCACGCCAGCGCTTCCGAAATCAGGTCGCGCGGCAACAGCGCAAGCCATGGATAGCCGATCGCGGGGCCGCGCACCAGCAAAGGCAGCGCCGCCAGCGGCAACAGCAGGAACGCCCACGGCTGCGCGAATGCGATATTCATTTTGCGTGCGCGTGCGATGCATCGCTGCGCGCCGCCTCGCGTTCGCGCATGGCGCGGCAAAACGTTTGCAGAAACACGTTCGATGCGGCATCGGTTTTTCGCGGCGATGCATGCGAAGCTTCGCTGCCGCCTCCGAAAAATTCATCGCGGGACAGCGCAAAAAACTGTTCGATCTCGTCCCGTAAAGGCGCGAAGCGCGGATGCTTGTCCAGGAACGCCGCGGCCTGTTCGAAAAATACGGTTGCGCCATTCGTTTCGTCGAAGGCGCGGTGCATCGCGCGCAAAGCCGCACGATAAGCTTCCCGCGACTGATTTCCCTCCAGCTTGCCGATTTCGCGGCAAGCACGCGCGAAAGGCTTGCGCGCGAGCCATACTGCGCCAAAGCGCGCCCAGGCATACATCGACAGGACGATGGCGAACAGCGCCGCATACAGCAACAAGCGCAAACGATGCGCGCTGGTGTCGATCAGCGGCGGCGCGCGATCGGTACGAAGCGCTTCGAGCCCGCCACGCGCCAGCACGAATTCAGGCGTCAGCGGCGCTACTGTGATCGGCCAACCTGCGATCTCGCGGGCGAACGGCGGCGCGCGATCGAAGCTGAAACGCAGCGGCGGCAGCTCGATCGTTTGTACCTCGGGCGCGACGTTCATGATCTGGTAGGTCAGCGTCAGCCGATAGCATATCGAGCGGCTCTCCTCGTGCGAATCCAGATCGGCGCGGCGCAACTCCAGCCACGCGCCATAGCGGCCCGCCTTGGGAATCGAGTCCGCTTGCAGCCGCGCCGGCTCGGCGACGATCATGGTGATCGTGCGTTCGACGAGATCGCCGATGACGTAGCCGAACGGTCGCGGTTCGCTCATAAGAACAGAAGCGGGCTCACCTTCCGTTTCGGTATGGATTGTTGCCGCCGCAGTTGCGGCGGGCGCGGTCTTGAGTTTCGCCGTTGCGCCAGTACCGTCTTGTTCGGCCGCCGCGCGCGGCGTGATTGCGCCGCCCAGCCACGATAAAATCAATATGCCGAATGCGATGCCGCGAACGCGCATCATGCCGTCGTCGCGAGTGCGCCATGAAAGTGCGCGGTCATTTTGTCTGCGTCGAAATCGCCGCTGAAATAAACCGGGCGTAGCGCATGCCGAATGAACGCGGCGGACAACTCGGCGCGACGCGCCAGATAGGCTGCATTGATGCGTTCGCGCAGCTTTTTTCGCAACAACAGCGTGCGCCGGCCACCGCTCTCGCTGTCCCGGATCGTCGCCAGACCGAAACGCGTAACCGGTTGCAGTTCCGCCTTATCCCAGATCACCACCGGCACGACTTCATGGCGCGCCAGCGCGCGCAATATCTGCTCGAGCAAGCTCAGCGGAAAATGAAAATCGGACGCCAGAAAAACCAGCGAGCGGCGTTCCGTCAAGGCGGCCGCTGCGTCGAACAAGGCAATGGCATTGCGTCCGGTCGGTTGCGCCGCGCGCAGCTTCTCGGCGAGCGCGATGCCGGCGCCTTGCACGCGCGTCGATGACAGAAGGTAGTCGTCGCGCATCACCTCGTCGCAGCCGATGAATGCAAAAGTATCGCCCGTGCGGTGCGCCGAATATGCCAGCGATGCGGTGAAATCGGCGAGCACCTGCATCTTGCCGGCGCCGCCTGCGCCGGTCAGCGCGCCCATCGAGGCTGATAGGTCCGCGAGCAGAATAACCGGAATACTCGCGCGCTGGCGATGCACGCGCACCTGCCACAAGCCTGATGGATCGCGCAGTGTGGCGTGGAGATCGAGCTTGCGCGCATCCGGCAGATCGAACAAAGCGGCATGGCCCTGGAACTCGAATCCCGGCCCTGCGCCGGTACTGCGATGGAATCCGGGCCGATGCCCGCTGACGCGCCAGCCGATCCTGTAATGAAACTCACGCATGGATTTACGATCAGGGGTCAGGTACCGGCAAGAGCTTGCCTCGATCCGCGATCCTTGCCATTCCCCGAATCCTCATTCCGACTGATCCCTGATTTCTATTTCACGGCGCCGCAACGGTGTTCAATATCTGCCTCAGCAGCTCGTGCGCCAATTCGGCGCGCCGCAATTCGTAGACAGGGTTGAAAAACACACGATGCGCGATGGTTTCGAAAAACACATCCTGCACGTCCTCGGGCGCGACGAAATGACGGCCTTTGAGCCAGGCAACGACGCGAGCGGCGCGCAGCAACTGGCTGATGCCGCGCGGACTGGCGCCGGCCAGTATCAATGCGCTGATCTGCACGCCGCTTATGACTACGCCATAGCCGCCCGGATTGCGCGTCGCCTGCCACAATTCGTAGACGTAGTCTTGCAGGCTTTCGCTGAGCTGAATCTCGTTCTGAATCGTCGCCGCGATCGCGTTCAAAGCCTTGTAATTGACGATATCGGGCGCTACGCGCGCAATCAGCGCGTCTACTTCATGGAACGCAGGATCGGTCATCAGCGCGCGCTGGATCGTCGCGTCGTCGGGCGTTTCTATGCTGATTTCCATCAGGAAACGATCGCGCGCCGCCGACGAGATTTCGAACGTTTCCTCTTTTTCGACGCGGTTGCGATCGGCGAAAACCGTCAGATGCGGAAACTGGTAATCGCGTGCAAAGGCTGAAGCGCTGCGCTCAGCCATCACGCGCAGCAGCAAAGCGTGAACTTGCGGCCGTGCGCGATTCATCTCGTTGAAAAAAAACACCGAGAGCGCCTCGCCATGTCTCAGCAGCGGCCCGGGCTCGACGCGCGGCTTGCCGTCCTGATCGATGTAGGTGTGGTACAGGAGTTCGTTAGGCATCAGATCGACGGTGCCCTCGACGCGCGCGTAGCTGCCGCCGATTGCGCGGGCGAATGCGCGCAGCAGGGTCGTTTTGCCGACGCCGACGCTGCCTTCGATCAATACGTGGCCGCGCGCAAACAGCGCTGCCGTAATCAGCCGAATAGCGTTTTCCTGGCCGACGACGGCCTTGCCGATTTCACGTTGGATGTGGAGGGCGCGTGCGCGCCAGTCGTGCAGATCGGTACCGCTTCTGTTCACAGCGAATTCCCCTTGCGGATTTCTTTCATTGTGGTGCGAAGCTGGCGTTTTTTTCCAGGCAGCATGCTGCCAATTTATTGAGATCAATAGCTCACCTGCAGTGAAATATAGGGCCCTTTCTGATCCGGCTTGTCGGCGATATTGCCGAGGTCGACATATGCAAATGTCAGCGCGATATATTTGTGCGGCAGCCAGGCGATGAAAACATCCTTGAAATCGTCTTCCTTGAATGCGCCGAGGTTATTCGGCTTGCTTCGATATTCGGCGCCTACGGCCAGGTTGTCTTCAAGAAACATGGCGATCGAACCTTCGAACTGCGGCGCATAGCGGTCCTTTTATCCCCGCCGAAGCCCAGCAGTCCGAGTTGATTGGCCTTGCTGGCGCGCACCGTTCCGTTCAGCAGCACGTTTCTTCCGGCGAGTCCGCCGATAGTGAGCTTGGTTGCGGCTATATAGAAATCGGTGCCATGGCCGCGTTTGGCGCCGAGCAGTCTGGGCACAAAATCGAAATCGCGATTGCGTTTGTGCTGTATGCCGACCGCAATCTGCGGCAGCCAGGTGTCCTGCGCGAAAATCGCGTCGCCGGCCACTTTGAGCTTTGCGCCGAAAATATCCTGCGCGATATCTTCGCCTGGTACGGTCGAACCGAGATCGAATGTCTGGCGCGCATAAGATAATTCAATGCGATCGAAAATGCCGACCGCGACACCGGCCGTATCCAGACGAAAATCGTCGCTATTGAGATGCGTGAAGAAAGCCGAAGCGCCGATCTGGTCGCGCGTGCCGTAGCCCGCGATCAGCGCCCAAGGCGCCAAACCACCGCCTGCGACCCCTTCGATCTGGGTAACGCCGCCGGTCGCAAGCAGGCGCTCGCCGGCTTGTGCGCAACCGATCGAGGCCAGTAAACTGACGAGGATTCTGACGACGATTGCCAGCGCCCTGTTTCGCAACCCGCGCGTTTCGATCGACACACTGTTCGCGCCAAAAGATGAAGCCCAAGGGTAGATTAAACCGGCGCTGCGGCGCAAGCGCTGCCATCGCGGCAGCCTGCCTGCTGTTTTTTTTGCACGGCTGCTCGGCTGTGACCTCCAGACCCGACAACAGTCTTTACGAACGGCTTGGCGGCTATCCGGTGGTTAGGGCGGTCGTCGGCGATGTCGTCGATCGTACGGCGGCCAATCCCAAGTCGAAACAATCTTTCGATGAAGTCAACGTCAAGAATCTGAAAAAAAGCATCGTCGAACAAATTTGCAGCCTGACTGAAGGACCCTGCACCTACGGCGGCGACGATATGCAAACTGCGCATAAGGGGCTCAACATCAGCGAGGGCGAATTTAACATACTGGCCGAGGAATTGCGGCAGGCGCTCGATGCGCACGGCGTCGGCACGCGTGAAAAAAACGAGCTCCTGCGCATCCTCGCGCCGATGAAACGGGACATCGTCACCCGCTAACATGCTCATCTTTTCCCTTTGCCCGCGACGCGCCGCTTTCGTCGAAATGTGGGCATCCTGTCTCGACCTCAACGCGCACATCTTTTCGTAAGCCTCTCATTTCACGGGAAAACAAACAGGAGAACGTCGCCGCCGCCCGGGCATACGGCTTGCTCAAGTAACGGCAAACTTCCCAATGGTGGGTTAGGGTCAGCCGTGAAGATAAAAAGTCTGCGTAGCCACATCATCGCCTTTGTATTTTTTCTGGCCGGCGTACAGCTTGCCGGCTTCGCCTTGATCGATCGCGCGATCCAGAGACACGCCGGCAATGTGCTGGTCGAAAATCTGGAATCCGGCGAGCGCATTTTTCAGCGCATGCTCGAACAGCGCAATCAGCAACTAGCCGAGACTTCTCGGGTGCTGGCAGCCGACTTCGGCCTTCGCGAAGCGGTCGCGAAGTTCGACCGCGAGACAGTAAATTCGGTGCTGAACAATCACGGCGCTCGCATCGGCGCCAATCTGATGATGTTGGTAAGCGAGAAAAACGAGTTGCTCTGCCATACCCGTCACCCCGAGCAGGAAGGCGCCGCCTTTGCCTACCAGTCTTTAATCGAGCAGGCAGCCGCGCAGGGCCACGCGTCTGCGGTGCTGGTCTTCGATGACGGGCTTTACCAGGTCGTCGTCGTGCCGGTGCTGGCGCCATTGCCGATCGCCTGGGTCGCGATGGGCTTCGCGATCGATGCCGGCGCGGCCGCCGATCTCGCCAGATTGACGGCGCTGCAAATCAGCTTCGCGCACAAACGAAAGGGCGAGGCCTGGAGCCTGTCCGCCTCGACGCTTCCCCAGGATCAGCAGAAGGCGCTGCTCGAATCGATGGTCGATTTTTCGATCGGCGACGATCCCGCAGGGCTGTCCGGCGCCGGGTACAGTTCGCGAGTCACGCCGCTGCCGCCGTTTGGCGACGACACCGCGATTGCCGTCCTGCAACGATCGCAATCGCAGGTGCTGATGAGTTTCGATGATCTTGAAGACACCACACTCTTGCTGGGTTTTGTCGGCACGGCGATTTGTCTATTCGGCAGCTTGTTGATTGCACGCAGCGCATTGAAGCCGATCACCAAGCTCGCCGAAATCGCGCGTTCCATCGGACAGGGCACGTACGCCGAGGAAGTGAAAGACGGGCAATGGGAGGAGACCGATATGCTTGCCTCCGCTTTCGACGACATGCGCAAGGACATCGTCGAAATCAGCAAGCTCGTGTACAAGGACTCGCTGACCGGCCTGCCCAATCGCGTGCTGTTCAATGATCGTCTGCAGCAGGCAGTCAGCGCCGCAAAACGCAAACAGACGCCGATGGCCGTGCTGATGATGGATCTCGACAATTTCAAGGACGTCAATGACACCCTTGGCCACCATAGCGGCGACGCGCTGCTGCGCCAGGTGGCAGAGCGGCTGAGCGGCGCATTGCTGCGCGACGCCGATACCATAGCGAGGCTTGGCGGTGACGAATTCGCCGTGCTGCTGCCGGTCGACAATCTCGAAGCCGCGCAAAAAGTCGCGCGCCGTCTGCTCGACGCGCTAATGCAGCCGTTCACACTCGACGGTCAGACCATCGACGCCAAGACAAGCATCGGCATTGCCGTGTTGCCGGAGCACGGCGCCGACGCCAATTCGCTGATGCGCAAAGCCGATGTGGCGATGTACGCGGCGAAACGAAGTGGCAGCGGCATCGCGGTCTACGATCCCCGGCACGATGAACACACGGCCGGCCGCCTTTCCTTGCTCGGAGAACTGCGCATCGCCATCGAGCGCAACGAACTAATTCTGCATTACCAGCCGGGAGTCGATTTACAGACGGGCCAACTCACCCATATGGAAGCATTGGTGCGCTGGCAACATCCGCAGCGCGGCCTGGTCGGCCCCGATCAATTCATCCCGTTCGCGGAAACTTCCGGATTTATCGACACCATCACGCGCGAAGTTCTGCGCCTCGCCATTCGCCAATGCGCGGAATGGCGGCGCGCCGGCTTGCCGGTAACGATTTCGGTCAATATCTCGGCGCGCGATCTGATGAGCCCGAATCTGCTGAAAACACTGGCCGCCTTGCTGCACGACCACGACATTCTGCCGCGCTGGATCAAGCTTGAAATCACCGAAAGCAGCATCATGCACGATCCGGCGCGCGCGATGGAAACGCTCGAACGTTTGTGCCGTATGGGGTTCAGTCTGTCGATTGACGACTTCGGCACCGGTTATTCCTCGCTCGCCTATCTGAAAAAGCTGCCGGTCGCCGAACTCAAAATAGACAAGAGTTTTGTATTCGGCATGATCAACGACAAGGAAGACGCCGCCATCGTCCGCTCCACCATCGAGCTCGGCCACAACCTCGGCCTGAAAGTGGTCGCCGAGGGCGTCGAAGACGAAGACACGCTGAAGCTGCTGAAGAGCCTGAGTTGCGACACCGCCCAGGGTTACTTCCTGAGCCGGCCGATGTCCGCCGTCGATGTCGAAAGCTGGCTATCGACGGCCCTTCCCGCCTTGCGCCTGGCGCCCAAATTCGCGCCGAAGCTGGTAGCACCCACGACATTGGCAGGCTGGACCAGAGGATGATGCGAATGGATGCTGTAAATCCTGACTCGCGACGGGCGCGACTCCCTGCCAGCGTGCTGGCGAGCGTCGTGGTCGCTTTTTCGATGGCGCCGCTGCGGCAGGCGCTGGCGATCGATTTGATTGTCGCGGTCAGAGATCAGAATCGCGCGCCGCTCGAAAACGCGATTGTTTACGCCATCCCCGCCTCGGGCAAAATCCCGGCGCAAGCCCCGGCGCCTGCCAGTATCGAACAGATTGGCAAGCGTTTTACGCCGCTCGTTTCAGTCGCGCAAACCGGCGCCGCGATCAGCTTCCCGAATAAGGACACGGTTCGCCACCACGTTTATTCGTTTTCGCCCGCGAAAGTTTTCGAGCTCAAACTTTATTCGGGCTTGCCGTCCATGCCGGTCGTGTTCGATAAACCCGGCCTGGTTGTGCTCGGCTGCAACATCCATGACCGAATGATCGCCTACGTGCTGGTTGTCGAGACGCCCTGGTTCGTGAAAACGTCGAAAGACGGCGCGGCCCGGTTCACCGCTCTTCCGGCCGGCAATTACGAATTGAAGGCCTGGCATTACGGCCTGCCCGGGCCCGACGCCGCGGCCGCGAAGATGGTCAGCGTCACGAATTCTGCAACCGAAGTGAATTTCCAGTTGCCGATCGATACCGGCGCCAAGCGCATCGCGCCGGACGTTTCTACGCCTGAACGGCCTGACTGATTCGCCGATCTTGATCCGCCGCTTTCAGACGGGCAGTCGCCCATTGCGAAGTCGCGCAAAGCGGCCGTAATGCAGCAGCGTGGTCGGTAGAATCAGCAGATTCAGTATCGTCGAAGTCACCAGCCCGCCGACAATGATGGTCGCCATCGGCCCTTCGATTTCCCGCCCAGGCTGCCCGCTTCCCAAAGCCAGCGGCAATAACGCAAAGCCTGTCACCAGCGCCGTCATTAGGATCGACGGCAGCCGTTCGGCGGCGCCGCGCAGCGCGGTTTCGCTATTCCAAGGCAGACCTTCGTTCTCGACCAGATGCTGGTAATGCGAAACCAGCATGATCGAATTGCGCAGCGTGATACCGAACAGTGTGACAAAGCCGACCAGCGATCCGAGCGACAACCAGCCGCCGCCGGCCAGCACAGCGAGCGCGCCGCCGATCAGCGCAAACGGCAGATTCAAGAACGCGATCAGCAAATTGCGCAGATTGTTGAATGCGATATACAGCAGCACGAAAATACCGGCGGAGGCCAGCAGCGAATGCACGATCAAATCCTCGCGCGCTTCGGCCTGCGCCTGCGCCGCGCCCTCGAACACGGCGTAATTCCCCGGAGAAAATTCGACTTCTTCGGCGATCCGCTGCTTCACTTCGCGCTCGAAATCGACGATATCGCGCTTGTCGGCGTTCGCCGTCACCGTCTGCAGGCGTTTGCCGCCGGCGTGCAGAATCTTGTTGCGGCCCGAACCGATTTCGATGTCGGCAAGCTCGGACAATTTCAGCATGCGCCCTTCCGGATTGCGCAAGGTCAGATTGCCGACCTGGGTGATCTGCCGGCGCGCGTCGGGCTCGAGCACCAGCACGACGTCGATGACGCGGCCACCCTGATACACCTGTCCGACCTGGACGCCGCCGTAGGCAGCCGCAATCGCATCGAGCACTTCGAGCGGCGCAAACCCCCACGTGGCGAGATGTTGCTGGCGCAGCCGAATCGAAAGTTGCGGGCTGCCCGGCGGCGCCTGCAAGGCAATGTCTTCCGCGCCGCGCACTTGGCCCAGCGCCGCGGCGACCGCAAGTCCATCGCGATCGAGCGCGTCGAGGTCGGGTCCAAAGATGTTCACCACGAGGTCAGCCGGATGTCCGGCGACGGTTTCTTCAATGCGTTCGGTCAGGAACGTATTGACTGAAAACTGCACGCCCGGAAAGCCGCCGGCCTGCTCCGACAACGCTTCCCGAATTTCCCTCAGGATGCGGATTTGCTGTTCGCCGGGCACGGCGCCGATCTCGACTTCGAATTCGCTGTAATGGGTGCCGAACGTGTCGGCGCCATTCTCGGCGCGGCCGACCCACTGCACAACCGATTTGACGCCTTCTATCGCGCCGACCGCTTGCGCTACCGGCTTGCCGATGCGCAGCGATTCGTTTTGCGAGGTGCCGGGAACGGCCGTCATGTGGACGATGTAATGACCTTCCTTCAGCGCCGGGATGAATTCGCCCGAAAACAACGGCAGCAGCGATAAACCGGCGGCGATCAAAAGGCTCAGCAGCACGGCGAGCGCGCGCGGCCGCCGTTCGATGCGCGTCAGAAGCGACAGATAACGCGGCCTGACCCAGGCGATCAGAGGCGGATCGCGCGCATCGAGCGCGCTGCGTGGCAACAGCAGCAGGCACAGCGCCGGTGTCAGGGTCATCGCCACGACCAGCGATGCGAGGATCGCAAAGATGTATGCGAAACCGAGAGGCGCAAACAGACGGCCGGCAATCCCGCCCAGAGTCAGCAGCGGCACGAACACCAACGCGACGATGAAGGTCGCATAGACGACCGAGTTGCGCACTTCCATCGAAGCGTTGAAGACGACGCTGGCGACAGTCGCCGGCGTCGCAAGCTGCCGATTTTCCCGCAGCCGGCGAAAAATGTTTTCGGTATCGATGATCGCGTCATCGACGACTTCGCCGAGCGCGATGGCGAGCCCGCCGAGCACCATGATGTCGATGCTGATCGCGAAATAATCGAGCAGCATCACCGCCGCCAGCAACGACACCGGGATCGCGATCGCGCAGATGAACGCGGTGCGCACGTTGTACAGAAATAGAAACAGGATGGTGATGACGAGAACCGAGCCGATCAGAATATCGAAGCGCACATTGCCGATCGCGGTGTCGATGAAATTGGCCGGGCGGAACAAATCGCGATGCAAGATCACGTCCTCGGCGGCGATCATAGGTTCGAGTTCGGTCAGCGCCCGATCGAGCCCCGCGGTCACCGCAATCGTATCGGCGCCAAGCTGGCCCTGCAGAAACAGAAATACGCCTTGTGTGCCGTTGATCGCAGCGCCGCTGATGGAGGGCGCCGCCGCTTCGACGACGCTGGCGACGTCGCTCAAGGTCAGTGTGCGCCCGTCCTTGCGCACCAGCATCACCCTGCCGAGTTCGGCCGCGTCGGCCGGCTGGCCGGCGGTCGTCAGCACGATGCGCTGATTGGCGTTTTCGACATAGCCGGCGCCGCGCACGCCGGTCGCATGGCGCGCGGCGTTCACCACGTCCTGCAGCGCCAGGCCGTGATGCATCAGCTTGTCCGGGGCGACCTGCACTTGCTATTGCCGCACGTCGCCGCCGAAGACATTGACGTCGGCCATGCCGGTCACGCTAAGCAAATGCGGCTTGATCGTCCAATCGGCAAGCGTACGCAATTCCATCAGCGACCGTTTGTCCGAGGTCAGGCCGATGCCGAGCACGGTGCTCGCGGATGAAGTCAGCGGCGTGATCGTCGGCGCGACCACGCCGCGCGGCAGCCGGTTGGCGAGCCAAGTCAGGCGCTCGGCGACAGCCTGCCGGTTCAGGTAAAGGTCCGAGCCCTGCTGGAAAATCAGCGTAACGACCGATAAACCGGGAATCGACTGCGAGCGCACCGATTCGATCGCGCTGACACCGGCGACGACGTTTTCGATCGACTGCGAAACCAGGGTCTCAACCAGCTCGGCCGACAGGCCGGGCGCTTCGGTTTGAATGACGACCTGGGTCGGCGAGAATTCGGGGAAGACGTTCAGGTCGGCGCGCGTCAGCGAATAAACGCCATAGATGGAAAGCACCGCGGCAAGTGCTACGATCACGCCGGGAAAGCGGATCGCGAAACGGACGATTGCGCCGATCATCGGCCCGGGAATCTCCGATTAAGTGTCATACAAGGAACGCAGTATTTCCCGCGCAGGCGGGGAAGCAGTATTCCACCCCGCTTCGCTTCCCCACCGCAGCCCTCCCCAGCAAGTGGGGAGGCAGCGCAAAGTTTTTCCCTTCCCCCTTTGACGGGAAGGTTGGGGATGGGGTGGGCGGCCGCAGCGGCAGTTTTCGGCCCCCAGCACCTCGTCTCGGTTGCGCTCGCTACATTTTTCAACAGCCTGCTAACGGCGATTCGCTGCACGAAAAGCGGGTGATGGCGCGAATGCGTGCTGGTGGCCGTGCCAGGCGTTTTCAATCTTCGTTCTCATTCCGGATCTGATATTTCAGTTCCTCCGACAGCAGCAGTTGCGCGCCGCTTATGACAATCGCATCACCGGTTTTCAGCCGGGGACTGAACCAGCCCTGGTCCAGTTCGCGCTGCGCGTCCACCTCGCGGCGCTCGAATCGCTCCGCTTCGGCTTGCACGTAAACCCAGCTTTTGCCGCCGTGCCAGACGACTGCCGGAAACGGCACCAGCACGCCTTGTTCGCTGTCGTCGCCGGCGTCGGGGCGGGCGACGACGCGCGCGCCGTAGCGCAAATCGCGCGCATCGGTGCGGTAGAAAAAAGTCCTGCCCAGAACAGTGCTGTCGACATTCGGCGACGGTGAAATGAATTGCGCCGGACGCTCGCCGTCGGACGCAGCCAATGGCGCCACCATGATTGCAGCACCCTGCTCGGGAAGCGCAACGTCGAACGGGATCGCGATTTGCACGATCGCATCATCGCGTTTCAGCAAGGCCGCGAAGGAACGCGAATCCGGGGTCGTCGCCCACTCCGCAAGGACGTCTCCCCACTGCGTGCGCAGCGCTGTCAGCGCACCGTCGATCGCGGTTTTAGCCGCAGCCTGACGCGCTTGATCGGCTCTCCACGTGCCTAGCGCGGCCTGCAGCGCGCGCTGCGATGCGTTGCGATCGTCGGCGTAAAGTGCGGCGATGCGGCGATACTCTTTTTCGCTGACGTTGAGCGCGGAGCGGGCGATCACCGCGTCGGCTTGTGCGGCCAGATAGCGTGCGCGTAGTTCGATGAGCGGCGCGAGATCGATGACGCTGCCATACAGCTTGATCTCCGCTCGCCAGGTGGCGGCGGCGAGCGGCGCGGTAACGATGCCGCTGGTTTTCTGGGCCGCCAGCGGAATCTTCAGCGCTGCCCGACCGTCTTCTTCAACCAGCCGCGACGGCGTTTCGATTTCTTCTTCTTCGCGATCCTGGGCGAGATTCCACTCATCGCGCGCGTAAAAAACCAGCGCCCAAGTCAGCGCGACGATGATTGCGCCCATCAACCAGAGCAGCGGCGCGGTCCTTTCACGATCCGGTTCGCGATTCGGTTCGCTATCCGGTTTGCGATTCAGTTCGCTATCCGATTCGCTTTTCAATGCGCATCCTTTGCCGTGCCGAATTCGGGCAGTAGAAACGCGCCGAACAACGGACGTTGCAGCACATCTTCGAGTTCGCCGAGCGCAGCCAGCGTCGCCGCGCGCGCTTGTAGGATAGCGCGGCCGGCCTCGAGCACCTGCAATTCGGCGGTGACGGTATCGAGCCGATCGGCATTTCCGGCGTCGAATTGCCGGGTGATGCGATCGCGTTGCCGTTGCATGGCGCGCTGGAGATTCCCGGCGGCGGCGAGTTCGGCAAGCGCGTTACGATATTTCAGCGCCGCTTGTTCGGTAGCGGCAATAGTCTGATTCTGTAAAGCCGCGAAATCCTGCGCCTTGGCTGCGCGGCGCGCTTCGGCCTCGGCGATCGGGCCCTGGTTGCGATTGAGAACCGGTACCAGCAGGCCGACCGCGAGCGACCAGACGTTGTCGCTTTGGTCCCAGGCATAGCCGGGGGTAAATTCGAAATCCGGATACTGGCGCGCGATCTCCAGCTTGAGCGCTGTCTCGGCGGCCGCGTATTCGAGCAGAAGGCGGCGCATATCGAGCCGATGCGTGAGCGCTTCACGCTTGAGCGCCGACGCCTCGGCGGCAAGCGCACGATCCAGGCCCGCGAATGACAGCGTCATGTCCTGCAGCGAGGCATCCGGCAGGGCGACGGCTTCCGCCAGGCGCGACAGCGCGAGGCTTACTTCGCCTTTCTTGCGCAACGCACGCAGCTTCCCATCGGCCGCTTGCCGGCGCGCAACGCCGGCTTCGAACGCTGAAATCATGCCGAGGCCGAGCCGCTTGTCCAGCAGCTTCGTCTGCCGCTCTCTCGCCTCGGTCTCGGTCTGCAACAACGCCAGCTCTTCCCGCGCAACAAAGTTGTCGATGAATCGGCTGCGCACCTGATTGCGCAGCTTCCATGCGACCGCGCCGACGTCGAGCGCGGCGGCTTGCGCCAGGTAAGCGGCCTGCTCGCCGCGCAGCCCGCGCTTGTTCATGGTTTCGAACGGGATGCTCAATGCGAAGCCGAGGCTCCATGGCGAGCCGCGCTCGATAAAGCTGTGGTATTCGGGGCCGATGCGCAAGCCTGGATTCAACGGTTGGCCCGCGCTCTGTTCCTGCGCCCGGGCAATTTGGGCGCGGGCGGCGGCTTGACGCAATTCCGGATGGTAATAGAAAGCCAGCAAGGTCAACTCGGGCAAACCCCAGCGCTGCAGCGGCCAATCACCGCTTTCGAGGCCGTGCGCCTGCATATAGTCGCGCAGTTCCGGCGCCCTTGCGGAACGCGCCGCGAAATCGGCTTCGATATCCTCCGGCACCAGCGGCTGCGGCGCATATTGCTTGAACGCGCAAGCGCCGAGCGCGCAACCGAGTATGGCTATGGCGAGGGTTTGCGCCGACGAGATCATCGCGGGATATTAGCCGCTCACGGCAACCGAATGCCAGCGCCGGCCTTTCAACACGGCGTCAATGCAGTTTCACATGCGGCTCGGTGCGGCGCGTGATCAAACGCGCCAGCGTATCGAGCGCGACCTTGAACATGCCGTGCAGCGCGAGTTCGTGCATCTTGTACAGCGACAAATACATCATGCGCGCGAACAAGCCCTCGATGAAAAGACTGCCGCCCGACACACCGCCCATCAGGTTGCCGACCGTACTGTATTCGCCGAGAGACACCAGCGAGCCGAAATCGCGATAACGCCAGTCGCGCAGCGGCGCGCCTTTGAGGCGCAGCTTCATCTGTTTGACCAGATGCGAAGCCTGCTGATGCGCGGCCTGGGCGCGCGGCGGCACCGCGCCTTCCTTGCCGAGCCACGGGCATTCAGCGCAATCGCCAAATGCGAAGATGTTGGCGTCCAGGGTCGTTTGCAAAGTTGGTCTGACCAGCAACTGGTTGGCGCGATTAATTTCGAGGCCGAGCTGCGACAGAAAATCCGGCGCCTTGATACCCGCGGCCCAGACCACGATTTCCGCCGGTATCACGCTGCCGCCTTGCAAATGCACGCCGTCCTCGGCGACTGCGGTCACGCGCTCGCCGGCGAGAACCGCGACGCCGAGATCGTCGAGCAGACTGGCGGCGCGTTCGGCCAGGCGCTCGGGCAGCATCGGCAGAATACGCGGCTCGGCTTCGACGATGCTAAGCTTGATGTCGGTGTCGGGATCGATGCGGTCGAGTCCGTAAGCGACCATCTTGCGCGCCGTGTTGCGCAGCTCGGCGGCGAGTTCGACGCCGGTCGCGCCGGCGCCGATGATGACGACCTGCAACTGCCCGGGCTGCAGCGTCGCGTTTTGCGCCTGGGCGCGAATGCCGGCGTTGAGCAGACGGCGGTGGAAGCGGCTGGCGTCTTCCGGCGAATCGAGCGCGATCGCGCGTTCGGCGACGCCTGGCGTGCCGAAATCATTGCTGCGGCTGCCGACGGCGACGATCAGCGTGTCGTAGGAAAACACGCGGCGCGGAATGAGTTCATTACTTTCATCGTCCAGGGTCGGCGCCACGCTGATTTCGCGGCGCTCGCGATCGAGGCCGTCCATGCGCCCGAGGCGAAACCGGAAATGGTGCCAGCGCGCCTGCGAT
The DNA here is from genome assembly GCA_013695435.1 of Burkholderiales bacterium. Taxonomy (NCBI): domain Bacteria; kingdom Pseudomonadati; phylum Pseudomonadota; class Betaproteobacteria; order Burkholderiales; species Burkholderiales bacterium. The sequence continues at coordinate 15,450 of JACDAM010000198.1, forward strand.
ACGTAATCGAGCCGGTGCTGGTCGAGGCCGAGGCTGCCCGCCGCGACCTGATGCAGCAGCGGTTTCCACAAATGCGTGCGTGCGCCGTCGACGAGCATGATGTCGGCCTTGTCGCGTTTGCCGAGCGTGTCGCCGAGACGGGTCGCGAGTTCGAGCCCGCCGGCGCCGCCGCCGACAACGATGATGCGATGCAAGGCGCGCTCGGGATTGCGCGTAACCGGGAAGGATTGATGGGGTTTCAATTCGTATTCCTGCCGTTTTGGTGTTTTGTCATACCGGGACCGCGGCGTTTGCGATGGCTGGGGCCGGCTTGCCGCGATTTCGGGAGCGGCATATAGTCAAGCGGCTTCACCGCTCCCCCTGACCATAGACCTCACCATTCAGGCCGCAATGTTACCGCAATTGCTGCAAACGCTCGCCATCTCCACGCTGCTGGCAACGGCAATCGCCGCCGCCGATGGAACGACAAAGCCGGTTCCGGCGAAGCAGCCGGTGCCGCTCAAGTTGACCGAGATCGGTGAAGGCATCTATGTCAGCTATGGCGTGAACGAGGATATCTCACGGCGGAATCTCGGCGCGATATCGAATATCGGTTTTGTCGTCGGCAAGAAATGCGTCGCCGTCATCGACACCGGCGGCAGCATTGCGGTCGGCCGGGCTTTACGCGCTGCCATCGAGCAAGAGACCGAGGTCCCAATCTGCTATGTAATCAACAGCCACGTCCATCAGGACCACATCTTTGGCAACGCCGCGTTCGACGACAGCGTTACCTTCATCGGCCACCACAAGCTTGCGGCCGCAATGGCGGCGCGCGGACCGACTTACCTCAATGCGCTGGAACGCGATCTCGGCGCGGCCGCGGCCGGCACCAGAATCATCGCCCCCGAAAAAACCGTCAGCGCAAAAGCCGAACTCGAACTCGATCTGGGTGAACGCATCCTCGAATTGCGCGCCTGGCCTACTGCGCATACCGACAACGACCTGACGGTATACGATGAAAAATCCGGCACGCTCTGGCTCGGCGATTTGCTGTTCGCCGACCACATCCCGACTCTGGACGGCAATCTGAAAGGCTGGCTCGCAGTGATGAAGCAGTTGCGCGAGTTGCCGATCCGGCGCGTCATCGCCGGCCACGGCAAAATCGACCGCGACTGGCGCACCGCGCTCGCCAGGCAGGAGGGCTATCTGATCGCTCTGTTGAACGAAACGCGCGCCGCCATCAAGGCCGGCAAAACCATCCAGCAGACAGTGGATGCAGTCGGCGCCATGAAAGGTTCAGGCGAGTGGAACGACTGGTTGCTATTCGATTTGTTCCACAAACGCAATGTTACGGCCGCGTACGCGGAACTTGAATGGGAAGACTAATGCCTAATCGCCGTCTGCCTGACTTACTCCGAGCTGTCTTACTGCGAAGTAAGACTCCGAAGGAAGGGCTTTGCAGGGTCACATGCAGGTCACACATGCAGGTCACACATGCAGGTCACATTGAGGTCGCCATGAAAAAATTCTACCGCACGTTCGCGTGCTCCGTGTTCGCAGCGCTGTTCGCCAGCGCGGCGCTGGCTGCCGATGGCGAACCCGATCCGACAAAAAGCGAAATCTGGCAAAAGCTCAAGGCCGACCTGTTCCAGGATCGCCCAATCAGCAGCGATGCCGCCTCGGTAATCGAGCTTTCCGCACCGGTGCGCGCCGAAGACGCCGCGACGGTGCCGATTTCGATCAAGACGCAGACGCCGCAAACAGCCGACAAATACATCAAAAAGATTTATCTGGTCATCGACAAGAACCCTTCGCCGATTGGCGCAGTGTTTCAGTTGACGCCGAAATCGGGGCGCGCCGACGTCGAAACCCGCGTGCGCATCGAGGATTACAGTCACGTGCGCGCGATCGCTGAAATGAACGATGGCAAGCTGTTTATGGCGTCGCGTTTCGTCAAGGCGTCTGGCGGCTGCTCAGCGCCGGCAGGCAAGGACCAGGCCGCCGCCATGGCGCGGCTCGGCAAGATGAAGTTCAAGCTCGACAAGGAAATCGAGTTGAACAAGCCGAATCTCGCGCAATTGATGATCAGCCACCCGAACAACTCCGGTCTCGCCATGGATCAACTGACTCGATTGTTCGTCCCGCCGCGCTTTGTGCGCAAAATCGAAATCAGCTACGCCGGCGAACCGGTGATGACGGCCGAAGTGGATTTCACAATCAGCGAAAACCCGAACTTCCGCTTTTATTTCGTGCCGCGCGAACCGGGCGAATTGACCGCGACGGTGGTCGATACCCACGATCTGAAATTTACCAATTCGATCGAGATCAAGCCGGAAGCAGCAGTCGCGTCGGGGACCTGATCGGTCACCTGATTCGCCCAGGAGCCCCGAATAGCATCCCGTCATTCCCGCGCAAGCGGGAATCCAGCGGCTCTTGTGATGCTTTCTTGAATAAAACTCGTAAGTAAGCGTAGGTCAGGGTGCGCAAGCTCCCTGACCAAAGATTGCCCGGCCGATGCTGTCAGGGAGCCTTCGGCACCCTGACCTACATTTTAGGGTCCCAGGGTGTGTCGAGCTTCTGTATGAACGGCATTACGCGCTCTGAGCCTGCCCCCAATACGTATCAGACATCGCCGCCTTCCCCGGATCTGACGGCCGGCTCGCCTCTGGCGATCACTTCCGTCTCCGCCCAGCCTGCTGCAAAAGTTATCCTGAGCCTTTCGTGCGGCGCGATTGCGGCGCTGTCGCGAATGATGGCGCCGCGACTGTCCTGGGTGATGGTGAAACCGCGCTCGAGAACGGCCTGTGGATTCAGATGTGCGATCTGCACCTGGGCGCGGGCAATGGCATGCGCCCCCCGCTGCAGACATTGCTCGACCCCTCGCTGCAGACCGCGCGACAGTTCAGTCAGCCTGCGCTTGCGATCCTCCAAGTTCGGCCTGCGCGCGCCTAGCCGCAACAACAATTCCTGCAACCGCCAGCGACGCGATTCGATCGCGCGCGCATTCGCTGCGCACAGGCGGCTGTGCAAATGGCGCACATGCGCGAGTTGATTCAGCGCGTAGCGCGCGGGATGCGTGAGGCGCCTCGCGCAATAGTCGAGTTGCTGCGCCCTTGCGGATAGCGCGCGCGCCATTTCGCGATCCAGACAACCGTGCAGCTTGCCCAGCCGCGCCAGCAATTCACCGCGATGCGGACTCGACAGCTCGGCAGCCGCGGTTGGCGATGGCGCGCGCACATCGGCGACATAATCGGCGATCGTGAAATCGGTTTCGTGGCCGACGCCGCTGACCACCGGAATCCGGCAATCGGCTATCGCGCGCGCAACCGTTTCGTCGTTAAACGCCCACAGGTCTTCTATGCTGCCGCCGCCGCGGCAGACGATCAGCACATCGCATTCGCCGCGGCGGTCGGCTGCTTTGATGGCAGCGGCAATCCGCGCAGGCGCGGCTTCGCCCTGAACCGGGGTCGGGTAAAGGATGACGGATATCATCGGTGCGCGGCGGGCCAACGCGCTCAGCACATCGTGTAGCGCAGCGGCGGCGCGCGACGTCACGATGCCGATGGTCTTCGGAAAAACCGGCAACGGTTTTTTGCGCGCGGCTTCGAATAATCCTTCGACTGCGAGCTTGCGTTTGACCTGGTCGAACTTCTCGAACAGTGCGCCCAGGCCGGAGCGCCGCATGATTTCGATGTTGAGTTGGAATTCGCCACGCGCTTCGAACAACGTCGGCGCGGCGCGGACTTCGACCTGCGTGCCATCCTGCGGCTCGAAATTCAGCCACTGCATTTTTTGCCGGAACATTACGCAGCGCACCTGCGCGCTTTCGTCTTTCAGTGCAAAGTAGAAGTGGCCGGAAGCCGCGCGCGTGCAGTTGGAGATTTCGCCGGCGATCCACATCAGCGGCAACGCCTGCTCGATGGCCTGACGCGCACCGCGGTTGAGTTCGCTGACAGTGATAACAGGCGCGCGCAGCTCGATTTCGGGGAACAGCATCGCTCAGTCCGCCATCATTCGCGACAGTCGGATCTGCGTGACGAGCAAACTTTTTTGCAAGCCGGCTCGGCAAACCGCGCCCGATTGGATAGAAAA
>JACDAM010000199.1 GCA_013695435.1 Burkholderiales bacterium
TCGTGGAACAAGGAGGCCAGTTTTCGACTAGCGGTGAAAACGTGGCAGGAAATGATGGATCACTATTACCCGAACAGCGCGTGGTTGTGCCTGAACCGCGATGTGTTCGACCGGCTTTGCGAGTACAAGCTGCGCAATCGCTTGCCGACCTGGGAGCGAGCATTGGAACACGCGCTCGATGCCGTCGAGGAGAACGTGCCGTGAGTGCGGGACGCGACAGGAGGCGCGCGGATGCCATCGTCAACGCCGTGCTCTACGAGGGATACATGCTTTATCCGTATCGCCCGTCGTCGGTGAAGAACCGGCAGCGCTGGACTTTCGGCGGAGTGTATCCGCAGGCGTACAGCGTCGCGCAGAACGGGGCGGATCCCTGGATCATGCAGACCCAATGCCTGGTGCAAGGCGACGGGCGCACCGGGCTCGGTGTCGAAATCGGGTTTCTGCACCTGGTCGAACGCCAGGTGGGCGCGCTCGAGCAGCCGCTGCGGGAATGGCCGGAGCTCGATGAACCTCCGTACCGGAAAGTCGAAATGCTCGAAGTCGGTGAGCGGCGTTACTACACCTGGCAGGAAGCCACGGCGCAAAAGGTGCATGTCGGCGAGCTTTCAATCGAGGCACTGGCTGCTTCGGCGCGCGAGGTCCCGTTTGCGTTTGCGGGTCGCCGTCATCTCGAACCTTTATCCGCTGCGGACGGTGAGGTGGTCGGCGTGCTGGTCCGCACGCAACAGCCGATCGAAGGGAAAATCGAGTTGTGCGCCGAGTTCGTCGCCGAAGCCGCGTTCCGGCTGACCGCAAGAATCATCAATTCCACCACCCTGGAGATGACCGAAGGCATGAACCGCGATGCCGCATCGCTGCACGCCCTGGTGTCGTGCCATACGATCCTCAACGTGCGAGCAGGGGGATTCGTGTCCATGATGGATCCGCCGCAGCCGCTCGCGGCAGCCGCAGCCGAATGCAAAAACATCGGCACCTGGCCAGTGCTGGTGGGCGAAGAAGGAGCGCGCGATACGCTCCTGTCATCCCCGATCATCCTTTACGACTATCCACAGATCGCTCCCGAAAGCCCCGGCGACTTGTTTGACGCGACCGAGATCGACGAGATCCTCACCCTGCGCATCCTGGCCATGACCGATGACGAAAAACGCGAGATGGCGGCGGTCGATGAGCGCTCCCGCGCGCTGCTCGAACGCACCGAGCGGCTTGCTCCGGAACAGTTGCAGAAGCTGCACGGCGCCATGCGCCATCTGCGTCCGGTCGAACCGTTGCATGAACCGGTGCCGGACGAAGCCAAATCGCCATGGGAAGAACTCGACGCGCTGCCGCGCCTCGCCTACCTTCGCGTGAACGGCGTGGAATTGCGGGTCGGCGATCCGGTGCGTCTGAAGCCGCGCGGCAACGCCGACATATTCGATATGGCGCTGTCCAACAAGCTTGCGACCATCGAATCCATCGAGCGCGATTTCGAAGACCGCGTGCATGTTGCCGTGACCATCGATGACGATCCCGGCAGGGATTTAGGGTTGGAGCGTATGCCCGGCCATCGCTTCTTTTTTGCTCCGGAGGAAGTCGAGCCCCTAGGCAAACAGGACAGCGTCGGATGAATCCGGTCCTGGTCGCAGGCGTCGGCAATATATTCCTCGGCGACGACGCGTTTGGCGTCGAAGTCGCGCAGCGTCTGGCGCGGCGCGCGCTGCCGCAAGGCGTGCAGGTCGTGGATTTCGGCATACGCGCGCTGGACTTGGGCTACGCATTGCAGGATGGTTATGCCGCCGCCATCCTCGTCGACACCGTCCAGCGAGGCGGACCGCCCGGGAGTTTGTATGTGATCGAGCCCGAGTCGGAGCCGGCGGGCAGCGATGGCGACAGACAGCAATTGTCGCCGCACGACATGAGCCCCGGCAGCGTACTGCGTTACGCGCGCACGGTGGAAGGCTCGGGCTCGATCGTGTTGGTGGGCTGCGAACCGGAGAGCTTTGGCAACGAACTCGAAGGTGAGGGGCGCATGGGTTTGAGCGAGCCGGTCGCCGCCGCCGTCGACAAAGCGGTTGAACTGATCGAGGCTATGGTTATACGAATGGCGGAACAGGATCGGGGCATGCGCGAACTGAGCACGGAGCTGAGCGCGAAATTGTAACTGCTGCGTGAACTTGAGACGGAGATTGCGATGAATGAATGGTATGCAATCGGCGGCTTGATCGTCCTGCTAGTCGTGTTTGTAATCTTGGTGAATCTGCGCGATATCAAACGCTATCTGCGGATTCGATCGATGTAATCCAGCTAAGGAGGTTTGAATGAAAAATTTCTTCCGGTTTATCGTGCTTCCACTCGCCGTCGTGGCGGTCGTGGCGAACCTCAAGGACATCCAGCGCTATATAAAAATACGCAACATGTAGCAAAGCCCGAAGCTTTGCGAGCGATTCTCTATCAACCCGCCGGCGTTGTTCGCAACATCGAGCATCACCGGCAATCACGCAGGAGATTGAAATGGGCGCGTCGACGTATTTCTGGATCATCTGATCATCGCCGGCGTGACGGTGAATCTGCGCGACATCAGCGCTAACCTGAGAATCGGTCGATGTGGACCGGGATCGGGATGCCCGCGCTGGACTCGCATCGTGATACGAAGGAGGAAGCCATGAAAAAGGAATTGCATCACCTGAGTTGGACGCTGACCGCCCTGCTGGGGTTGCTATGGACGTCTTCGGCTGCCGGTCAGTTCTTGGCGCCGCCGGACAAGCCCTGACTACTCCGCACCACGGCCATCGGTGTACTCACCGATACCCAGTCGGATGGCCCGTTGAATCTGGATACTGATGAGACTGTCGATTTTGCGTTCGATGCGACGTATTTTGTCACGCCCAATATTGCGGTGAACGTACTGGCTACTTTTATCAACCTGGAGGTGAAAACCAACTCCAGCGCTTTGGCTAGCGGCTTTGGAACCGACAGCCTCGGCTCGGTGGATATTCTGCCGCCGATTGTGAC
>JACDAM010000200.1 GCA_013695435.1 Burkholderiales bacterium
CCATTCTGATAGCGCGCCAGAAAGCGTCTGTCGATGCGGTCTTTCCACCACAGACTGGCGCGGCCGCGCCAGTAAAATGGGCCCCAAGTGGCGAGGCCGTCGCCGCATCCGAGATTCAGGATCGCAAGATAATTTTTTTGCGGCTCGTAATCCTGCAATGGCAAGCCATCGAGCGCCGCGAGCAGATTATGCAGCAGTACCGGCGCCTGCCTGACGCCGAACACGCCGAGCTTCGGCAATTCCCGTCCAGCGAAATCGATGCAGTCACCCGCGCCAAAAATGGCGGAGTCGGCAGTCCAGCGCAGAGTCGGCTCGACCTTCATTCCGCTTCTCTCGTCGCTTTCCTCGTCGATTCCGCCGCGCGCCGCGGCCAGATTCATATCCGCGATGACCCTGGCCGGCTTCAGGCCGGTTGCCAGCACGAGCACGTCGAACCGGTAGCTTTGACCGCCGGCCAGCAAGCGATCGGCATCGATTTTTTGCAACGCGCTTCCAGCGACGAGCTCGATGCCGCGCTGTCGCAGACAAGCGGCGAGTGCCTTCGCCGCGCCGCGCGGCTGCCGGCTGATCAGGCGCGCGCTGCGCGAAATCAGGGAAAGCCGAATACGTGCGCCGCATTTACGCGCGAGCGCATCGATGTTCAGCGCGATTTCGCAGCCGGTCGCGCCGCCGCCGGCAACCACGATCTGGTGCGGCGACGCCGTCTTTGGCGCCGGCTGAAATCGCTGCTCGAGTTGCTGGCGCAGTCGCCACAAATTGGCGATCGGCTTGACGCTCCAGATGCGCGGCCCGCATTCAAACGCTGCCGGCAACGCGGCATGGTCTTGCCCATTCATGCGCGGCAGCGCAACTTCGCTGCCGATGTTGAGCGATAGCAGCGCGTAGCGAAGCGTCGCACCGGACGCCAGGCACAGCAGCTTTTTCTCGCGGTCGAGCCCGACCGCCGTATCGGCGATGAACGTGCCGCCTGCGCATTCGATGAGCCGCTGCGCGTCGATCTGATTGAGCGCGGGTTCATACATGCCGCCCAGCATTCCGGTGGCGAGCCCCGAATACCAGAATTTTCCCGGATCGATCAGGACCAGCTCGACGCCGCGATGTACGAATTCGTGCGCATTTCGCGCGACATGCAAATGCGCGTGACCGGCGCCGACGAGGACGACGCGCTTTATGGCAGCGTCAGAAAGTGTCCGTCCGATTTCGCGCTCATCCTGTGCAAAAGTGCGGACCGATGACGATCATTCCCCGCGAACCTGTTCCAGCATGCTTCAAACCGGAATCCGGAGCCATTGAAGAAACCGGGTTCCTTCTGCACGCCGCACGACAGCGCCATATCACCCGTTGCCGTTCACCGTCAGCGCCATCCACCCGTTGCATCGCGCGCCTCCTGATTCAGCGGCCGCGCGACCAGGCCCGATGCCGAAACGCTGATCGCATAACGTGCGCCGTCGGCCATGGGCAAATAAGCGGCGCTGCCGTATAGCGCATCGACCCACGGCACGCGTTCGCGGTAGCGGCGGGCGAGCAGCCAGATATCGATGACCTGTGGCGGCGTCAGTTCGTAAACCGTGCGCGGCGCGGTGCGCTCATCTTCGATACTCCGGTAACGGCCAGACAAGCGTTCCAGCCGATACAGCGTATCGAAACCCAGCACGTTGGCGAACGCGCGCCATTTCAGTACGCGTGCATCGATCTGCCATTCATCGCCGCGCAATGCGAAGATTTCCTCTGTGCCGGCCTCTGCCCCTTTCGTCAGGGGCGAATAGAGCAGGCTGGCGCGAAAAGACTGCGGGCCAAGCGCGCTGAATGCGATCTCGCCGACATCCTGTTCGGCCGACAGGCGATGATAGGAATGCAGGCCTGCCGCCAGCAGCGCGAACACCGCGGCCAGCGCAAGCAGCAGTACGCCGGCAGTGGCGTTCGCTATACCTGCCAAAGCACGGTGGCGCCAGAAACTGCGCAGCGCCGCGAGCACGAAAACCACGCCGAGCAGTGCGCAGACGATGATGGCGACAGGGATGATCATGATCGCGCTCACGTGAAAACGGATGCATCAACCTGAGGCAATCGACAGCGGACGTCAAGCGCCGCAGTCCTTATATTCTGAAACTCGGCAAGAAAAAATCGCGTTGTGGGGATTGGGCAGGAAATCAACGTAGCCCCGCAAATTGGCACGCTCGAAATTGCGCCGACTTCGAGGACAGGGGAATCCGACGCGGAGCCGGCAGTCGCGTTTCGCGCCGCCAGCGCCGCCGCCGTGAGGACAAGTGCTACCAGAAACGCGGCTCTAACTCCTTTGTCCGTTCATTGCAGTTTTCATAACGACGCTATTCGGGGGAAGCCGCATCCGGTTGTTCGGTCGCACCCGAAGCGCCCGGCGCTGGCTCCGCATCGATTCCGAGTTCCTGAATTTTTCGCGTCAAGGTATTGCGGCCCATGCCGAGCAGCGCCGCCGCTTCGACCCTGCGACCGCCGGTATGCGATAGCGCTGTCGTGATCAGCACGGTTTCGAATTGCCGCGATAACTCGGCGTGCAGGCCGCGCTCGCCGTGCTTCAGGGCGTGATCGACCACGGCTCCGAGCGCCGTTTGCCAATCCGGCGCCAGCTCCGCCCCGCGTTCGGCGCGCAGTTCGGCCGGCAGATCGAGCAGCTCGATGGTCTGCCCGGGCGCCATCACGGTCAGCCAATGACACAGGTTTTCGATTTGGCGAACGTTTCCCGGGAAATCGTGCAAGGCGAGAAACTTCAGCGCGGCATCGGAAAAGCGCTTGGCCTCGACGCCGAGCGCGTGCGCGCTTTTTTGCAAAAAAAACCTGGCCAAAAGGCCGATATCCTCGCGCCGCTCGCGCAACGGCGGCAGACGCAGGCGGATGACATTCAGGCGATGAAACAAATCCTCGCGGAACAGGCCGAGCTTGACGCGCTGATCGAGATCCTGATGGGTCGCGGCGATGATGCGCACATTGGCCTTGATCGTCTGATGGCCGCCGACGCGGTAAAAATGCCCGTCCGACAAGACGCGCAGCAGCCGAGTTTGCAGATCGGCCGGCATGTCCCCGATCTCATCGAGGAACAGGGTGCCGCCGTCGGCCTGTTCGAAACGTCCGCGGCGCATGCTTTGCGCACCGGTGAAGGCGCCGCGTTCGTGGCCGAACAATTCCGATTCAAGCAGATCCTTTGGAATCGCGGCAGTGTTGATTGCGATGAAGGGCTGCTGGGCGCGCGGGCCGTGGCGATGCAGCGCGCGAGCCACCAGTTCCTTGCCGGTACCCGATTCACCGTTGATCAACACGGTCGAATGCGATTGTGACAAACGGCCGATGGCGCGGAATACCTCCTGCATCGCCGGCGCCTGGCCGAGTATGTCGGTGCCGGCCACCAGCGGCTCGCTGACCGTTGCAGCCTGCCGCAGACTTTCTTCCAAGGCGCGGCGAATGAGCTCGATGGCGTGATCGACATCGAACGGTTTGGGCAGGTATTCATAGGCGCCGCCCTGAAACGCGGAAACGGCCGATTCGAGATCCGAGTAAGCCGTCATGATGATGACTGGAATCTGCGGATGGCTGCTGCGCAGCGTTTGCAGCAGTTCGAGGCCGGAACCGCCCGGCATGCGGATATCGCTGACGACGACCTGCGGCGTCGCGATCGCGAGCGCATCGCGCGCTTCCTGCGCGGAAGCAAACGTCCGGAACGCGATGCTTTCGCGCGTCAGCGCTTTTTCGAACACCCACCTTATCGAGCGGTCATCGTCGACGACCCAGACCGATTTCACACCGTTTTCGAGCGTAATCATGTGATTCGTTTTGATTCTGCGTTTTCCGCCATCGGCAGCATGATAGTGAAACAGGTTGTACCGGGGGCGCTGTCGAACGCGATCGTACCCTGGTGCTGGTTGATAAAAGTTTGCGCGACGGTGAGCCCGAGGCCGCTGCCGTCTTCACGCCCGGATACCAGGGGATCGAAAATGCGGTCGCGAATCGCTTCCGGTATGCCGGGCCCATCGTCGATTATCTGCAGCGCGAGCGCGTGCCGATAGCGTACGCGCGCCAGCGTGACCTGGCGGATCACGCGGCTCTTCAGGGTGATGGCGCCGGCGCCGGCGATCGCTTGCGCTGCATTGCGCGCGATATTCAATAGCGCCTGGATGATCTGCTCCGGATCGCCCAGCAGCGGGGGAATGCTGACGTCATAATCGCGGATGACGCGGATGCGCTCCGGCGATTCCGCCAGAATCAGGCTGCGCACTCTTTCGAGCGCTTCGTGAATATTGAATTCGACGAGTTGCGGCGGCCGGTGCGGCGCCAGCAATCTGTCCATCAGTGTCTGCAGCCGATCCGATTCCTTGATGATGACCTGTGTGTATTCGCGCAATTGCGGGCGGCCAAGCTCGCGTTCCAGCAACTGCGCGGCGCCGCGAATGCCGCCGAGCGGATTTTTGATTTCATGCGCGAGGTTGCGCATCAAATCGCGATTGGACTGGCTTTGATCGAGCAGGCGTTCCTCGCGCGCGATTTTGAGTTGCTGCGAGATGGGACGAAATTCGCCGAGCAGGCCGCGCCAAATCGCACGCCGATTCTCAAGCCAATTCGCGCCTCGATACACGCGCCGATTCGCGCTTCCAGTCGTGCCCTCCTGCGCGGACCGGTGCGACAATTCGAACGGCGTGAACGTGCAGCTCAGGTGCAGCAGCGCATGACTGGCAAGGCCGAGCGTGAGGTCGTGCTCGGTGAAACTGCAATCCTGGGTCCGCGCATTCAGGATGATTGCGGCGAGCGCGCCGTCGTACGGGAAAACCTGATCGAGACGCTGGCCGGCGATGCTTTTGCAACTGACTTCGAACAGGGTTTCCGCGGCCGGGTTCGCGTAGCGGATGACGAGGTCGTCACCCAGCAGCACGACGGCTGTTGAAAGGACTTCAAGGCCGGGGAAAAAAGCGGAAGCGACGGCGGGCTGCATAGGCTGGAAATCGGAGGTTTTCCCAGCTTTACAGCAAGAAGCAAGCCATTGGTATTGCGCCGCGAGAAGGTCCGCAACGGGCGGTGCCTGCCGACCGTCTGTTGCGGATGATGGTCGGCTACTTGATGTTCGCGATCTCCTGCTTCAGCGCCGCGACATTTTTTTCGTGCAGGCCGACGTTGTCCTTCAATTCCTGGATGCGGTCGAGATACTTCTGGTAATTCTTTTCGTTGCCGAGGCGCACGGCTTCGCCTTCGGTCAATGCCTGCTGCGATTCCGCAAGCAGTTTTTGTTCGAGCACAAGCTCCGATTCAAGAATTTTGCGGCGCGCTTCGTCGCGCCTTTTTTGCGTATCGCTATCGACGTTGGGCAGGCCCGGTACGTTGGCGTCGCTCGGCGCGACCTTGGCCTGGCGGGCTGCGCCCGCGGGCGGCGCGGCCGGCGGTTCGAAACATTGAATCTTCTTTGCCCCCTTGATCGCAACATTGGAATACGTGACCTTGCCCGACGCGTCCTCGTACTTGCAGGTTTCAGCGGCGGCAGACCCGGCCGCCAATGCGCCTACGGCCGCTGTCGCGATGAGGAAATACAGATAATTGCCTTTCATGGTTTGGCTCCCGTTAAAGTCCTGAGCCTGCAACGTTCAATGCTCTGCGGCGTTGACGTCGGAGGCAAAATCCAGTCTAAGCCAGCTACCAGGGCTTGGCAATTCAGCGCCGCCAGAGGGCAGGGTCGTGGAATCGCCGATCCATTCGCTTTTCGATCCTTTTCAGGATACGAGGCAAAGAAAAAGGCGGGGATGTCCCCGCCTTTATTTCCCCGCTCTTTATTCGGAGCAGCCGACTACAAGCTGTAGTACATCGCGAATTCGATTGGATGCGTGGTCATCATGAACTGGGTCAACTCTTCGTTTTTCAGTTCGATATAGCCGTCGATCATGTCGTCCGAAAACACGCCGCCGCGGGTCAGGAACTCGCGGTCCTGCTCGAGGCATTCGAGCGCCTGCTGCAGAGACGAGCACACGTGCGGGATCGCCTTGGCTTCTTCGGGCGGCAAGTCGTACAGATTCTTGTCGATCGGATCGCCGGGATGAATCTTGTTCTGGATCCCGTCGAGCCCGGCCATCATCATCGCCGTGAAAGCGAGATAGGGATTGGCGGTCGGATCCGGGAAGCGCACTTCGACGCGGCGCGACTTCGGATTACTGACGTAAGGAATGCGGCAAGCGGCCGATCGGTTGCGCGCGGAATAGGCGAGATTGATCGGCGCCTCGAAGCCCGGCACCAGGCGCTTGTACGAATTGGTGCCCGGGTTGGTTATCGCATTCAGCGCCTTGGCGTGCTTGATGATGCCGCCGATGTAAAACAGGGCGGTCTCCGAAAGGCCGGCATAACCGTTTCCGGAAAACAGATTCTTGCTGCCTTTCCACAGCGACTGGTGCACGTGCATCCCCGAGCCGTTGTCGCCGACCACCGGCTTCGCCATAAAGGTCGCCGTTTTGCCGTAAGCGTGAGCGACGTTGTGTACGACGTATTTCAGGCGCTGCATGGCATCGGCGCGTTTGACCAGCGTACCGAAGCGCGTGCCGATCTCACATTGGCCGGCGCCGCCGACTTCGTGGTGATGGACTTCGACTTCGACGCCCATTTCTTCCATGCGGCGGCACATTTCCGAGCGGATGTCCTGCAGGGAATCGACCGGCGGCACCGGGAAGTAGCCGCCCTTGATGGCGGGGCGGTGGCCGGTGTTGCCGTGCTCGAACGAATCGCCGCTGGACCACGGCGCTTCTTCGCACTCGATCTTGACGAAGCAGCCGGACATATCGACATTCCAGCGTACCGAGTCGAAAATGAAAAACTCGGGCTCGGGGCCGAAATAAGCGGTGTCGCCAATGCCGGTCGATTTCAGATACGCCTCGCCGCGCTTTGCGATCGAGCGCGGATCCCGATCATAGCCTTTGCCATCGGTCGGCTCGACCACGTCGCAGGTCACGAGCAGCGTGGTATCGGCAAGAAACGGGTCGATGTAGGCTGCGTCGGCATCGGGCATCAGCAGCATGTCGGAGGCGTGTATGCCTTTCCAGCCGGCGATCGACGAGCCATCGAAAGCATGACCGTCTTCGAACTTGCTCTTGTCGAACAGCCGCGCCGGAACGGTAACGTGCTGTTCCTTGCCGCGCGTATCGGTGAAACGCAGATCGACGAATTCGACCTTCTTGTCCTTGATCATCTTCAAAACATCGGCTACCGGCATTTCCTGCTCCTTTTCTTGACGGTCAGATAGGCGAACACCTTCGGGAATAGGCGCGCTACTTCGGGGATTCAACGGTGAACTTAACAGGCGAACTTAAAAGCTGAGGCGCGGCGAATTGCTTTAGCATTTAGCATTCCATTGCCGCCGGGAACAAGCGCATTCTGCCACAAGTCCCCGGCGCTCGCGATTCTGATGCGGGGCGCGCGCGTTCCTGAGCGTGGCGTTCTGATTCAGGGCGCGCCAAAAGAGTGCAAGCCACGCATTCAATGCATTAACATGGTGCAAACAGAAACGAAACGTCAGCTCAAAACGGGGGCAATATGAGTAGCATCAGCGAAATCCTGAAAGCCGCGCAAGATCGCGCGAAAGAAATGAGCTTGCCTTACGAAGGCGCACTCCTGCCCGGCGAGGCCTTTGAATTGATGCAGCAAGCGCCAGGCGCAAAACTGGTCGACGTCCGCACCCAGGCCGAGTGGGATTGGGTCGGGCGCGTGCCGGGCGCTGTCGAAATCGAGTGGATGAGTTATCCCGGCATGGTGCCCAACGAAGTTTTCATGCAGGAATTGGGGCGGCAGGTCGACAAGGAATCGCTGGTCATGTTCATGTGCCGCAGCGGCGCACGTTCGCACCACGCGGCGATGGCCGCGACTGAAGCCGGTTTCCCGGATTGCTACAACGTGCTGGAAGGATTCGAAGGCGACAAGGATGCCGATCGACATCGCAACAGCACGGGCGGCTGGAAAGCGGCCGGTCTGCCGTGGATTCAAAACTGAGCGCTGTCGTCTGATTTCTCCGCCCCGGAAAACCGGGCTGCAGCCGACGGAACCGGGTCGAGATTCAGCCAGGCGAGCAAAGCGGCGAAGCCGGTCGCAGCCGCGGCGGCGATAAAAACGTACAGCGGCGGGAACCTGTCGACGAGCAGGCCGCCCGCAGCGATCCCTGAGCTGACGCCGGTCAGCAGGAACGTCCCCATCCAGGTAAAGCTTTCGGTCAGCATGGTAGGCTGCGCCAGCCGCGAGATCAAGGTCGATTCCGCGGCGAGCGCGACCGACATCGGCGCGCAGGCAAAGATGGCGATCGCCGCAAACCAGTAAAGATCGGTGATCGGCGCGACTGCTGCGATGCCCAAAGCCATCAGCACCAATGCCGCGAGGAATTGCGCGGTGACAGCCGGCTGCCAGGTGCGGCTGCCGTAAATCAGCGCGCCCACCGTGCTGCCGATGCTGGCTGCGCCCAGAATCAAGCCCGCCGCCGCGGGGCGATTCTGGTTCGCGGCCAGCGCCGATACCCCGACTTCAAAGAGGCCGAACGCGCCCGCATAAAGCAGCGTCGCGGCGAACAGCGCTAGAAGCTGCCGGTCGCGCAGCGGCCCGAGCAGGCTTCGATCGGGTTCGATCTCATGCAAAGTCCAGTGTCGCACAGCCGCGCTGCGCAGGAAGATAATGCTGCCGATCGCGCCGCAAGTAGCGGCCAGATATAACGCGCCTTGCGGATAAGCCAGCACAATAAAACCCGCAACCAGGATCGGGCCGGCGATAAAAATCATCTCCACCAGCGCCGAATCGAGCGCGTAAGCCGTTTGCAGCAACTGATCGTCGGCCAAGAGCTGCGGGAACAGCGCGCGCAGGCAAACCGTAACCGGCGGCAGCGCAGCGCCGGCAAGGGCGGCCGCAGCGGCGATCCACGCCGGATGCGCGTTGCTGCCGACCAGCGGGATCAGCAACAGCAATGCCGCCGGATAAATCAGCGCGGTCGTCATCAGGATTCCGCGCGGTCCGCGGCGATCGACCAGCCGGCCGACCAGCGGCGATGCGCACGCCAGCCCCAACACGTAAGCCGCGCTGATCGCGCCGGCGCTGGCGAACGAGCCGGAGCGAGCCTGCACGAACAGCAGAATGGCCAGCGCCGTAACGCTGATCGGAATGCGCCCGACAAGCGAAGCGAACACGGCGGACGCGAGATCGGGCGTGCCGAAGAGCCGGCGATAGCGATCCGTCGGCCCTGGAATCGCGCGGCGCGGCCCCAGCGCTAATCGAGAAAGGAATTTCAGAAAGCGGCTGTTTTCGAGAAGCTTTCGCTTTGGTCGAACGTTGCGGGCGCTTTTTGATCCGGGCTTCAGCCCGCCGTCCACTCGACGACGCCGCTATAAGCCGTTATCAGAACGACGATGCCGAACACAATGCGATACCAGGCGAACACAGTAAAATCGTGCCGGCTGATGTAGCGCAGCAACGCGCGCACCGCAATGAATGCGGATACGAAGGAAGCGGCGCCGCCGACCAGGAAAATGCCGATGTCATCGAAACTCAAAATTGCGCGCTCCGTGAACAGCTCATAGACGGTCGCGGCGAACAAGGTCGGAATGGCGAGAAAAAACGAGAACTCGGTGGCGGCTTTGCGCGAAAGACCGAACAGCAGGCCGCCGATAATCGTAGCCCCGGAGCGCGACATTCCGGGAATCAGCGCCACGCATTGCGCCAGCCCGACTTTCAGCGCGTCCTTCCAGCGCATGTCGTCAACCTCTTCGACGGCCACCGTGTGATCGCGCCGTTCCGCCCAAAGAATGATGATGCCGCCGACGATGAATGCCAGCGCAACCGGCACCGGCGCGAACAGATATATTTTGATTTTCGATGCGAAAACAAAACCGAGCAAAGCAGCCGGCACAAACGCAACAGCGACATTGAAGGCGAACTGGCGCGCGTTGGCGCCGCGCTCGGTATGCGACGACAGGCAAAAGATAACCTCACCGATTTTCGCCCGATACTCCCAGCATACCGCCAGCATCGCCGCTGCCTGAATGATGATGTAAAACGCCTTGCCTCTCGGGTTATCGAAATCAAGCAGGGCGCCTGCCAGGATCAAATGTCCGGTGCTGGAAATGGGCAGGAATTCCGTAAGGCCCTCGACAATGCCCAGGACGAACGCTTTCAGCAGCAGGAAAATCTCCATACGAATCCTTGGGCGCGGGTTCTACTTCTACACCGGTGCTTATCAAACAGACGCGCTAGATCCAGTTTTTGCCATCGAATTTTTCAATCTCGATGCCGGCGGATTCGAGCTCGAAACCATCCAGACAGCGTAAGTTGACGCTGATCATCTCCGGCGCAATCCGCGGATGGTGAAACGGGCAGATTCCGCAATGGCTGCAGAAAAAATGTTTAGCCGATTTTGTGCCGAACTGGTACAGCGTCAAGGCTTCCTTGCCCCGTCAATAGCGTGAAGCGATCGGCGGCAACTCGGTGATGAATCGATCCTTTTTTCTGTAAAGGCTGCAATTGCAGCTCGATGCTTTCTCGAGATCGGTGCGGACTTCGAATTTTACCCGACCGCAGTGACAACTGCCTTTATAAGTTTTCATTGGCCCAGGCAGGTTGGGTATCCGCGTTCCGGCGATAAAGCCAAATAAAAAGCCGGCCTGGCAGCCGGCTTTCGCAGAATGCGCCGTCGATCAAATCGCATTCGGATCGCGGTTGATCTCGCGCACCATTTCCTTGGTGGCGCGTTCGAGTTCATCCATGAACAGCATGCCGGCGATTGCGCCGCGCACTTTCATGCGTTGCCCGAGCATTTCCAGCTTTTTCCGCAATTGCTCCGAAGGTTCCGCTGGTTTACCGAGCATGCCGGAACGCAGGATGGCAAAAATTTCGGTCACATCGTCTTCAGTGATCTGTCCCCGCAGCAGACTTTCGGGCGACAAAAGCTGAGCAATCTGCGCCATCGTCGTGTCGGACAGGGCATTCTGCGCGTCCGTTTCCGCCAAGGCAGAACCGGAAAAAGCCAGGCAGCAGGCAATGGTCAGGAAAATCTTCCGCATGATGTCCTCCATCCTAGTTCAATCAACACCAACCCGCCTTTTCGGGAAACCGGGCAGGAAACCGGGTTTGCCATCCCGTTCCGAACTGCTGCTTTTTTCGCCAATGCGGCCAATGCGCTTTCGAAGCTTCGATATGACCTTACGCCTGTTGCGGAATTCCCGCCAGCCCGGCGCGTGGAAACCTTGGCGCAAAGCGCCCGTTCGTGGGTGACTTCTCTTTTAGCGGGGCGGAAGCACACCGCCATCGGTATTTTGCCGCATTTTCATGACCGCTTCATATTGCACGCTGATTTCCCGCGGATCGCTGACCGTTATCTCGAGGTCGCGCAGCAGGCCGTCCTGAACCGCGTACACCCAGCCGTGCACATTGATCGTCTGGCCACGTTCCCAAGCGTCCTGGACGACCGTGGTCTGGCAGACATTGACGACCTGTTCGATGACGTTCAGCTCGCATAATCGGTCGAGCCGCGCGGTTGGATCGCCGATATCGCGAAGCAGCGCCGCATGCTTTTGCTCGACATCCTGCACATGGCGCAGCCAGTTGTCGATCAGGCCGAGCTTTCTTTTCGAGGCCGCCGCCGTAATGCCGCCGCAGCCGTAATGCCCGGTGACGATGATGTGCCTGATTTTAAGCACGTCGACGGCATACTGCAGCACCGACAGACAATTGAGATCGGTATGGACGACGACATTGGCGATATTGCGGTGGACGAATACCTCGCCGGGCGGCAGATCGACGATCGCGCCGGCCGGAACGCGGCTATCCGAGCAGCCGATCCAGAGATATTTCGGACTTTGTATATGGGCGAGACGCTGGAAAAACTCCGGGTCGCGCCCCGTCATGCGGTCGGCCCACGACCGGTTTTTTTGTAAAAGCTCGAGCAGTTTTGGCATGTTTGTTATTTGGCTGGACGCACCGGTGTGAACCAGATTGCTTCGCGCTTCAGGCTCGCAATGACGTTCCTGACCTTCATTGCCATCCGGACTCGCGATGACATCGCTGACATTGTCATTGCCAGGAGCCTCGCGAGGAAGCAATCGCCCTCAGTAGCAAAAACAGGGGAAGACATTCGAGCGCTGCTACGCCCGCCGATAAAGCTCCGCGCCCTCGTCGAGAAACTCGGCCGACTTCTGTTCCATGCCGCGTTCGAGCGCTTCGCTCTCCGAGGTTCCGATCTGTGCTGCGTACTCGCGCACGTCCTGGGTGATTTTCATCGAGCAGAAATGCGGTCCGCACATCGAGCAGAAATGCGCCAGCTTGGCGCCCTCCTGCGGCAGGGTTTCGTCGTGGAATTCGCGCGCCTTGTCGGGATCGAGGCCGAGATTGAATTGATCGTCCCAGCGGAATTCGAAGCGCGCCTTCGACAGCGCGTTGTCGCGCATCTGCGCGCCGGGATGGCCTTTCGCCAGGGCCGCGGCGTGGGCGGCGATTTTGTAGGTGATGATGCCATCCTTGACGTCGTCCTTGTTCGGCAGGCCGAGGTGCTCTTTCGGCGTCACGTAGCACAACATGCTGGCCCCGTGGAACCCGGCAGCGGTGGCGCCGATGCAGGAGGTGATGTGGTCGTAGCCGGGGAAGATGTCAGTCACGAGCGGCCCAAGAACGTAGAAGGGCGCGCCGTGGCAGAGCTGGCGCTGGAGCTTCATGTTGTACTCGATCTGGTCGAACGGCACGTGGCCGGGCCC
>JACDAM010000201.1 GCA_013695435.1 Burkholderiales bacterium
GCCCGGATAAGTGCCGGCCCATGCGGGTTGCGACGAGAAGGCCGCCATCTGCGGCGTTGCGGGACTCGGTCGTGGGAGCAACCACTGCCCTTCGTCCCGCGCCTTGCGTCTGCGGCCTTCTCGTCGCAACGCGGGGGTGTATAGGTTAATCAGAGGTTCCTTAGCGGTGTGATGCGCGTTTGCGTTCAGGGCATCGGCGTATTAGGCGCCGGCCTTCCGGATTGGCCGACCGCGCGTGCGATTCTGTGCGGCGGACGCGTCTATCGCCAGGAGCCGCCGCCGCAACCCAGGCCCGACTTGCTCCCGCCCAACGAGCGGCGGCGGGGCGCCGCGATCATGCGCTGGTCGATCGCGGCAGCGCAGGAAGCAGTTGCGGCTTCGGGGCTTGCGGCAAGCGATCTCGCCACGGTATTCACCTCCAGCGGCGGCGACGCCGACACGCTGAACAATATTTGTCAGGCGCTCGCAACGCCGGAACGCATCGTGTCGCCGACACGCTTTCAAAACTCGGTGCACAATGCGCCGGCCGGCTACTGGAGCATCGGCGCGGCTTCGCGCCGTTCTTCGGTCACGCTTTGCGGACACGATGCGTCGTTCGCCGTCGGTTTGCTGGAAGCGGCGAGCGAAGTCGTTGTCGATCAGGCGCCGGTGCTGCTGGTTGCGTGCGACCTGCGCTATCCAGAACCGTTATGGGCGGTGCGCCCCATCACCGAAGCGTTTGCCGTCGCGCTGGTATTGGCGCCCCCGCCCGCCCGCGATTCGCTTGCCTTCTGGTCGATATCAGTCGAGCGAGGCGATGCCGTCGGCGAGTTTCCCGCGGCGATTCCGGCAGCGTTTCGCGATAACCCGGCCGGGCGCGCGCTCACGTTGCTGGAGGCGCTCGCGCAGCGAGCGGCCGGTCCGATCAAAATGAGTTACATCGACGGCTGCCATGTCGTGGTCGACAGCATAAATGAATAAGAATGCTCTGCCCGCCCGCGATACGATCGCTGCGCTGATTCCGCACAGCGGCGCGATGTGTCTGCTCGACGCAGTGATCGAGTGCGATGATCAAAGCGTAAGGTGCCGCGCAACCGGTCACCGCGACGCCGGCAATCCCTTGCGCGATAACGGAGAACTGCATGCGCTGTGCGGTATCGAATACGCCGCGCAGGCTATGGCTGTGCATGGCGCGCTGCTGGGCGGAGCAGACGCGGTTCCTGGGATGCTGGCGGCGGTGCGCGAGTTCGAAGCGGATGTCGAGCGGCTCGACGACATCGCCGACGATCTCATCGTCAGCGCCTATCGGCTGATTGGCGACAATACGAGCCTGCTCTACGAATTCTCGCTGCACGCCGGAAGCCGCTGCATCATGCGCGGCCGCGCCATGGTGTTGCTGGCGCGCGCGTCGGCATGAAGCGGCGGCGTGCGCCAGCCCTCGCGGCGCCCACCGAAACTCTTGATGGGCAGACGACTCGATGAAGCGGGCCGAAAACTATGCCGTCGTCATTCCCGCCTACAACGAGGCGGCGACGATACGTGAAGTCGCGCTGTCAGCCTCACGCGTCGTGCCTCTGGTTGTGGTCATCGACGATGGCTCGAACGACGGCATGCGCACCGCGCTCGCCGGCGCGCCCATCGTACTGCTGGCGAATGAAAAAAATCTCGGCAAGGCAGCCAGTCTGCGGCGTGGCATCGAATACGCGCTGGAGCACGGCGTTCAGGCGGTGATCACGCTGGACGGGGACGGACAGCACGATCCTGCCGATATCGTCAAACTGATCGCGGCGCATCGCGCGCAACCCGATGCGATCGTCATAGCTTCGCGTCTGATCGATCGTCACAACGCGCCGCGGCCGCGCTATTACGCCAATCGCTTCGCCAATTTCTGGATCGCATGGGCGGCCGGGTACCCGATCAGCGACAGCCAATCGGGCTTTCGCCTGTATCCGGCGGCGGTGCTGCGCGCAACCATGCCGTGTTGTGATACGCGCGCGAGCTTCGTCTTCGAAAGTGAGGTTTTGATCGAGGCCGGACGCCGCGGCCATTGCAGCATCGCTGTTCTCGTGCCATCGATTTACCGCACCAACGCCCGCGCCAGCCACTTCCGGCCGGTGGCCGACATCGTCCTTATCGTCCGCATGGTCGCCTGGAAGCTGGTTTCGCGCGGGTTATGCCTGCCCGGCTTAATTCGGAGCTTGCGGCGCCCGGGCGGGATGTGGGCGCGCGATGAACAGGAACGGCGAACGGTGAGGGGCGAGAAGTGAGAGTGGAACGTGATTGAGGGGAAAGCCGGATTGCTCTGCTGCTCACCGTTCACTCAACCAACTTCAAGCTATCTGCTCTGCACGACGGCGCCAAAGAACTTGCGCGCGAATTCCTCGGCTGGAACCGGTTTGCTGTAATAGAAGCCCTGATATTCGTGGCATTTCAGGTATTGCATGGCGGCAAACTGGCCGTCCGTTTCGACGCCTTCGGCAACCACGCGCAACTGCAGGCTGCGCGCCATGGCGACAATGGCGCTGACAATCGCGGCATCGTCCGAATCGCTTTCGATATCGCGCACGAATGAGCGATCGATCTTGATGGTGTCAATCGGCAGCCGCTTCAGATAACTCAGCGAAGAATAACCGGTGCCGAAATCGTCGATCGAGATGCGCGTGCCGAGCTGTCCCAGCTTGCGCAGGATGGCCAGATTCTCCTCGATGTTCTGCAGCAGCAGGCTTTCCGTCATCTCGAATTCGAGATAGCGCGGATCGAGCCCGGTCGTTGTCAACACCCTGGAAATCTGTTTCAGCAATTCGCGGTGATCGGTAAATTGGCCGGGCGACAGATTTACCGCGACGCGTAACGGCGGATAGCCCGCCAACTGCCACGCTTTGTTTTGCGCGCAAGCGTTATACAGCACCCACTCGCCGATCGGCACGATCAGCCCTGTTTCCTCGGCGATCGCGATGAACTGGCCGGGCTGGATCAGCCCCCTTTTCGGGTGGCGCCAGCGCACCAGGGTTTCCATGCCGACGATCTGGCCGCTTCGCATGCTGACCAGCGGCTGGTAATGCAGCACGAGTTCGTGCCGCTCGAGGGCGCGCCTCAGGTCGTTCTCGACGTTCAGGCGCTCGACCGCGCGCGTGTTCATCTCGGCCGAGAAAAACTGATAATTGTTGCGACCTTTTTCCTTCGCGTGGTACATGGCTACGTCGGCGTTTTTCATCAGGGTCTGCACGTCTTCACCGTCGGTCGGGAAAATGCTGATGCCGACCGAGCACGAGGTATTCAGCGCGAGGTGGTCGACCGTGTATGGCTGCGCCACGGAACGCAGCATCTTCTGCGCGACCTGCGAAGCGTCATCGGTATCCTTCAGGCCGAACAGCGCGACGACGAATTCGTCGCCGCCGAGGCGCGCCAGCGTATCGCCCTTGCGCACGCAATTGCCGAGGCGCGCCGCGACCTGTTTCAGCAAGGCGTCGCCGATATGATGGCCCAGCGAATCGTTGATGTTCTTGAAGCGGTCGAGGTCGATGAACAGCAGCGCGAACGACAAGCTACTGCGCCGCGACGACACGATGCCCTGGTTCAGGCGATCGTTGAGGAGCACGCGGTTCGGCAATTCGGTCAGCGGATCGCGCGTCGCCAGCTTTTCGATTTGTTGCTCGGCGAGCTTGCGATCGGTGATGTCGAGGCTGGTGCCGCGATAGCCGGTCACGTTGCCGCGCCCGTCGAGGATGGGCACGCCGCTGACCTGCTGCCAGATGATCTCGCCCCACTTGGTACGGCCCATATGTTCGAGGTAACGAAACGGCTGCCCCGGCGAGATGCGCTGCTTGAACCATTCCTTGACTCGATTCGCTTCATCCTCGGGCATGAAATCGGTCGGCCGGCTGCCGAGCACTTCCTTGTCGCTGTAGCCGAGCAATCCGCCCATGCGCTCGGAAACGTAGGTATAGCGCCAGTCCGCGTCGACTTCCCAGACGAATTCGCCGGCCGCCGCGACGACGTCGTGAAACCGCCGTTCGCTTTCTTTCAGGCGCAACTCGTGGCGCTTGCGCTCGGAAACATCCTGGATCACCCACAGAAAATATTCAGGCGCGCCGGACTGTTCGCTGACGACCGCGACGCTAATGTCCGCCCAGACTTCGCTGCCGTCCTTGCGGATATAGCGCTTTTCGTGCGCGACATTCGAGGTTTCGCCGGCGCGCACCCTATCGAGGTAGGCGATATCCTCCGCCAGATGATCGGTATGCGTGATGTCCTTGAAATCGATCCGCAGCAGCTCCTCGCGCGTATAGCCGAGGATTTCGCACAGCTTGGGGTTGACGCGCAGGAAGCGGCCATCGAGGGCGACGTGCGCGAGGCCGACGGCGGCCTGTTCGAACGTCGCGCGAAAGCGCTCCTCGCTTTCCCGCAGCGCCTGCTCGGCGCGTTTTCTCGCCGTGATGTCGATCGAAAAGCCGAGCAGCAAATCTTGACCCGACGCGCCGCCGACGAGTGGATCGTTCAGCCGCGTGATACCGGTGAGCAGCCATTCTTCATTGGCGCCGCGTTCGATGCGGTGCTCGTGCAGCACCAGCTCGCGGCCGGCGGCGGCGTCAGCATCTTCGTCCCGCAAGCCTTGCGCCACCACTTCGGGAAATACCGCGTAGTCGTCCTTGCCGAGCAGATCGTGCTCCTCGCGGCCCATGGTTTTGCAGGTTGTCTGATTGACGATCAGGTACTGCCCCTCCGCGTTTTTCAAAAATACATTGATCGGCAGGGTATCGAGAATCTTCCGCAGCAGCGTTTGCTGGCGCTTGATTTCGCGCTCGGCGCGGCGCGCATCGAAGCGATCGCTGAACACGAGCACGGCGCCGACGATTTCGTGCCTGGCGTTGCGTATCGGCGCGGCCGAATCGGCGATTGGCCGCTCGCTGCCGTCGCGCGCGATCAGCAAGGTGTGATTGGGAAGCCCGACGATTTCGCCGCGCGCCAGTGCGCGCGCAACCGGATTGTCGACCGGCATGCGATTATCTTCATCGATCAGCCGAAAAATTTCTTCGACCGGCTGACCCCGGGCCTCGTCACTGTGCCACCCAGTCAGGTATTCGGCGACCGGATTCAGGCGCATCACGGACCCCTTGGCGTCGGTGGTCACGACGGCATCGCCGATCGAGTGCAGCGTGATCGACAGGTTTTCCTCGCTTTGCCGAAGCGCGAGCTCCGAGCGCCGGCGTTCGGTTTGCGTGGCCGACAAGATCAGCGTCATCACTGCGAGCGCGGCGAGGAAGGACTCCATCAGCAAATTCGTGCTGACCGAATCCGCCGCGAAAGGCCCTTGTTCGAGCGCCGTAGCCCCCATTGCAAGGATGGCGAGCAGCAGGGTCGCGGCCGATGCAATGCGCGGCGAGAAACGCAGCGCGATCCAGACTGCAACCGGAAAAACAAGGTAGCCAAGCGGATGCTGTTCCGGTTCGGAGAAAGGTGGATAGAAAAATGCCACGATCCCGATGCCAATCAGCGCAGCCAGCAGGACGGTCGCTTCGATGCCGCGGCCGGCATCGAGTTCGACGCGCGGCCGCGCGGCCCAACTCAGCAGGACCGGCGTGATCAGCGCAATACCGAGTGCCGCACCCATCCACCAGACGATCCAGACCAGCATGATTTCCGCTGGCAGCACACCGCCCAAAGCGAGGCTGGCGGTGCCGATTGCGGAGCCAAGTATAGGGCTGGTGACGGCGCCGATGATCAAAAGGCGCAGCGCATCTTCGAGGCGTTCGAACGATGCCGAAAAGCCGAAGCGGCGCAGCAGCCAAGTCGCGAGCATCGGCTCCAGTGTATTGCCGAGCGCGATGCCGAGCGTCGCCACCAGGGGAAGACCTTCGCTGAAATTGGCTAAACCGGCGCCGATTGCGATGGCCGGGAAGTACCGTATGCCGCCGAGCAGCAGACCGGCGAGCGCGATGCCCGATGCCGGCCAAACCGCGGTCGCCGCGCTATCGACTGCGAGCAGCATGAAGCCGAGTTTCGCCGCGAGGAAATAAATCACGGCGAATCCGGCGGTTTTCAGCAGATAGGCGACCACCATTTTCATTGGGTGAGAAAATCCGAACTCGTGTTGGCGCCGCCGTGGTCGCTTAGCCATGCGCGAGCGACGCGACAGCTTAGTATAGTCGAGCCCCTCGAAGTGGCGAAGCAAGCCAGTCGGGGCGGGCGCCAGCGACATTGCTGGTTATCCGTCGAAACCCGCTCGTCTCATCGGCGGGAACGCTCATTTTTCTCCGGCATCGGCAAGTTGCGAGCGTTTCGCCGCGACTTTCGCATTGAATTTCGCCGCATCGATGATGAAGCGCTCGTGCACGCCGGAGGAAATACGGTCGATGCCGTCATGCGCGGTTACGGCAAATGTCAGTTTGCGTCCTTCGACCTGGGTCAAGGTCACGTTGACTGTCACCGTGAAGCCCGGCGGCGTCGGCGCCAGATGGGAGAATTTCACATCGGTGCCCAGCGTCTGCTCGCGCGGCCAGTCGAGATAAGGCTTGATCGCTTCCGCGCACGCCCATTCGATCAAGCCGACCATGAATCCGGTCGCGAACACTTCCGGCATTTGCTGAAACAGCTCGGACTCGGGGTACAAATGCGGCACGGTTTTGGTCGACGGAATGGTGAATTCGAATTCAGAAGCTAGCCCGGCTTGCAGAAAATTTTTCATCGTTCTTCCCGATCGATCTGTCGTTCCCGCTTCAGGTAAAGGCCCCCATCAGTCGATAAAGCGAGTCCTGGCTTGCGTGGCTATAATCAAAGCTTGGCGGGCGCATCGATCCGCGCGTGCGGGCGATGGTGACTATACAGGATGCCGCACCGGAACCCGGCCAACAGAGTAACCATACCAGCGGAAATCACTCCGTCAATCGCAACACCTATTTCCAGAGGGGAGTCATGGAAAACCTGAAAACCAGCAATGACGTTTTATTCATTCTGCTCGGCGCGATCATGGTGCTCGCGATGCACGCCGGTTTCGCGTTTCTCGAACTCGGCACGGTGCGCAAGAAAAATCAGGTCAACGCGCTAATCAAGATATTGTGCGACTTCGCGGTTTCGACTATCGCCTATTTCTTCATCGGGTATTTGATCGCTTATGGCGTCAGTTTCTTTGCCGACGCGGCGACGCTGACGCAAAGAAGCGGCTACGATCTGGTCAAATTCTTCTTCCTACTGACGTTCGCGGCGGCCATCCCGGCCATCGTTTCAGGCGGCATAGCCGAGCGCGCGAGATTCTACCCGCAACTTGCGGCGTCGTTTCTGCTCGTCGGCTTCGTCTATCCGCTTTTCGAAGGGATAGCGTGGAACGATGCGTTCGGCATACAGGCGTGGCTGGCGGCGAGCTTCGGCGCCAAATTCCATGATTTCGCCGGCTCGGTCGTCGTCCATGCGGTCGGCGGCTGGATCGCGCTGGTTGCAGTCGCGCTGCTCGGCGCGCGGCGCGGGCGTTATCAGACGAGCGGAGCGATCAGCGCGCATCCGCCTTCATCGATTCCATTCCTGGCGCTCGGCGCATGGGTGCTGTCGATCGGCTGGTTCGGCTTCAACGTGATGTCGGCGCAGACCATCGACAAGATCAGCGGGCTCGTCGCGCTGAACTCGCTGATGGCAATGTCCGGCGGCATACTCGCCGCCCTCGCCGTCGGCCGCAACGATCCGGGATTCGTGCACAACGGGCCGCTCGCCGGTCTGGTCGCCGTGTGCGCCGGATCCGATCTCATGCATCCGCTCGGCGCGCTGGCGACAGGCGCCATCGCCGGCGCGCTGTTCGTCATCATGTTCACATTGACGCAGAATCGCTGGAAGATCGACGACGTGCTCGGCGTCTGGCCGCTGCACGGTCTATGCGGCGCGTGGGGCGGTATCGCGGCGGGAATTTTCGGCCTGCAGACCTTCGGCGGTATCGGCGGCGTCTCGTTGCCGTCGCAACTGATAGGCACCGGTCTCGGCATCAGCGTCGCCGTGATCGGCGGCGCCATCGTTTATGGCCTGCTGAAAGCCGCCGTCGGCATCCGCCTCGATCCCGAGCAGGAATTCAATGGCACGGATTTGAGCATCCACAAAATTTCGGCAACGCCGGAAAAAGAGGGAGGATGGTGATTAGAGCTCTCTAAAGGTTTCCTGAAAAGCTCAAAAACCGTCGTTGCGAGCAGCCTTTAGCCCCGGACTTGATTCGGGGGAAGCAATCTCGCCTTCGGTAGTATCGAGAGCTTAGAGATCGCTTGGTCACAAAAAACGCTCCTCGCAATGACACGTCGCGGCTTTTTCAACAAGCCCCTAAGTCAGCCAGCCGCGAACAACCTGCAACAATAGCCAGATATTGAGTACCGCGATCAAAACGGCAACGCTCCACGCCAACGCGAT
The DNA here is from genome assembly GCA_013695435.1 of Burkholderiales bacterium. Lineage (NCBI taxonomy): Bacteria > Pseudomonadati > Pseudomonadota > Betaproteobacteria > Burkholderiales > Burkholderiales bacterium. The sequence goes on from JACDAM010000201.1 coordinate 8,359, forward strand.
GCGCCACGGTGGGCTCACGAACTCGCCCATTTTGCGCCGATCGCTGGTGAACATCACAAGCGGAATAACCGCGAAGCTCAGTTGCATGCTGAGAACGACCTGGCTCAGGATCAGCAGTCTCGCGGTTCCCGATTCGCCATAAAGCGCTGTCACGATCACTGCCGGCACAATCGCAATCAGGCGCGTGACCAGCCGCCGCAGCCAGGGCCGCAGACGAATGTTGAGGAAGCCCTCCATCACGATCTGGCCGGCCAAAGTTCCGGTCAAGGTCGAGGCTTGGCCGGATGCGAGCAAGGCGACCGCGAACAGCGTGCTGGCGCCGGCTACGCCCAAAATCGGCGACAGCAACTGGTAGGCCTCGCCGATCTCCGCGACCTCGTGATTGCCGCTGCTGTAAAAAGCGGCCGCCGCCACGATCAGAATCGCGGAATTGATGAACAGCGCCAGCATCAGCGCCAGGGTAGAATCGATGGTCGCGAACTTGATCGCCTCTTTTTTGCCCTCGCGCGTCCTTGCGTAATTGCGGGTTTGCGCGATCGAAGAATGCAGGTAAAGATTGTGCGGCATGACCGTCGCGCCGAGGATGCCGATGGCGATATAAAGCATCTCGGGATTGGTGACGATCTGCGGTGACGGCACGAAGCCGCGCGCGATAGCGGCGATATCGGGATGCGAAAAAACGATCTGCGCGGCAAACGAAACACCGATGGTCAGAACGAGCGCGATCACCACCGCTTCCAGCCAGCGAAAGCCGCGGTTCTGCAGCAGCAGCAGGATCATCACGTCGAACGCGGTCAGCAAGACGCCCCACACCAGCGGAATGCCAAACAGCAGGTTGAGCGCGATCGCCGAGCCGATGACTTCGGCGAGATCGCAAGCGATGATCGCCAGTTCGCACAGCACCCACAATACGAACGAAACGCGCGGCGAGAAGTGATCGCGGCAGGCCTGCGCCAGATCGCGTCCGGTGACGATGCCGAGCCGAAGCGCCAGCGCCTGCAGCAGGATCGCCATCAGATTCGAAATCATGATGACCGACAGCAGCGTGTAATTGAAGCGCGAACCGCCGGCAAGATCGGTCGCCCAGTTGCCGGGATCCATATAACCGACCGCGACCAGATAACCAGGCCCCGAAAAGGCCAGCATTTTGCGCCAGAAACTCGCGCCGCGCGGCACGGCAAGGCTCGCATTCGCCTCCGGCAGGCTGGGCGTAGCTTGTTCTCTGCGCCAACCGTTGAACAGCGGCGCTTTCGCAGTTTCGGTGACGTTGTGATTCATGTGACCAACCTTTTCGTTTTCATCGGCGCGTTGCCTTGATGCGCGCGCCGCAAGGCGAGGCGGCCCGCCAACGCATCGCCCGCGCGATTGTCGGGCTCAGACGTTCGTCTTGTCAGTCTCCGCCCCAGTCTTGCTGAGATTGGTAGCGGTGGATGTCGTCTTGTCGAGCTTGAGCGACGCCGAATTGATGCAGTAGCGCTGCCCGCTCGGCTGCGGCCCATCGTCGAACACGTGCCCCAGATGCGCGTCGCAAGCGCTGCACACAACCTCGGTACGGCGCATCAAAAAGCTGTTGTCCGATTCAGTGCTGACCTTGTCCGGATCGATGGGCGCCGTGAAGCTCGGCCAGCCGGTGCCTGAATCGAACTTCGCATTCGAACCGAACAACTCGTTGCCGCAGCACACGCAGCGATAGACGCCGGCGTCCTTGCAGTCCGCGTATTCCCCGGTGAATGCGCGCTCAGTTCCTTTCTGGCGCGTGACGCGATATTGCTCTTTGGTCAGCGCCTCTTTCCATTCCTGTTCGGATTTGCGGATCTTTTCCATGGCGACTCCGTATCTGCACGCCCGGCAATCTGCGTGGCAGCGCGTTCGACACGGAATGTCGAAAAATTATCCGCGACGGCAGATTGAATCGACGCCGCCCCGTAATCTCAATTGCTTGCCAGCGCTTTGTCGTACTGCGCGATCAGTGTCTTCCGATTCTTGTGCTTTTCCTCGTAGTCTTTGAGTTCCCGCACGTCCTTCGCTGACAGCGATTCGAGTTCCTCGCCGATTTCGCCGATGCTCAACTGGTCGTAATGGTTGATCGGCAAGCCGTCATCGGCTGATTTTTGATGGCGGCCTTTTGCCGTTTCGGCTTTGGTTTCACCAGACTGCGCGCGTTGCTTGTTGACGATTCTGGAAGCGACTTCATCCTCGCGGCCCTTGTAGCGACCCTCGTGTTTGAAATCCTTTTTTCAGCCTTTCGTATTCGCCTTTCGCGCCCAGGGCTTGCTCCTCGCGGCATGATGGTTTCCTCCAAAAAAAGGGGCCTAATGCCCGTATCCGTTTGGAAAAAGAGATCGCCGGAAGTTCCCCGCGATATGTAGCATGGTCTCAAGGACGGGCTCGAGCCTGAACAAGTACAACCGCGGAGTGCAGCAACGAGCGAGCATGCGCGGGGACTTTTCGGTCATCCGCTTTGGTTTAGCCTTGGAAATAGCGCCGCACAGATTTTCTCCTGCATTTCTTCGTCAGCCGTCCGCTCCGAAATCAGTTCACGCAGGCGAAGCGTCCGTTCGCTCAGAAAACGCTCAAAGGCTGTGCGCAGCGAACGACAATCGACTTCCTGGAGCGGAATCCGCACGAGGCCGCGCACACCCTTTCCAGCCACAAAAGCGAGCAATTCCGCCTGCCAGGGATCACGCGTGGTTACAATCGCCAATTGCTTCTTGCCACTCTTGTTGAAGCGCACGCTGCCGCCACTTGCGAACATGTCGTCGCTCAGCATTGGCTCACCGTCGTCCG
>JACDAM010000202.1 GCA_013695435.1 Burkholderiales bacterium
GGATACTACTGGATGACCTACGCGGCTTATTTTACTGTTTTATTATAGTTTTTGGACTTTACTGGACTGCTTTGTACCACGCGATGGAGGCGGGGGTCGGAATCGAACCGGCGTACACGGCTTTGCAGGCCGCTGCATGACAACTCTGCCACCCCGCCCGGGGTTACGCGTTCCCGCGCGTCTTTAGCGCATATCAGGAAACATCGGGACTGGAATTAAAAAGGGAAAACTCCGTTTCAGCGAGGGCCGCCTTTGGTGCTGCCGAAACGCGATGCCATTTTGTTTCGGAAGCTTAACCGTCAGCTTACCCGCACTAAACACCAGTTTTCCCTTGGAGCTTATCTGGAGCGGGAAACGAGGCTCGAACTCGCGACCCCAACCTTGGCAAGGTTGTGCTCTACCACTGAGCTATTCCCGCGAAAAACAGAACAGGGATTATATTTCCTCACCTCTTTTTGTCAAGGAAACGTGCGCTCTAAACGCGTTCCGCGACCTGCGGCCATGCCATTTTCATGTAATACGCCATCGACCACAGCGTCAGGACGGCGGCGAGGTAAATCAGCCAGGTGCCGATTGCATGCCCGTTCAGTACAGCGAGGCTGTCGTGATACAGCAGCAGCAAAATGGCCGCCATTTGCGTCCCGGTTTTGATTTTTCCGGTCAACGAGACTGCCGTGCTTTTTCCGGCGCCGATCAGCGCCATCCATTCCCGCAGCGCGGATACGGCCACTTCACGGCCGATGATGATGAATGCGATGGTCGGATTGACGCGTTCGAGATCGAGGAGAACGATCAGCGCCGCCGCGACCATCAACTTGTCGGCCACAGGGTCGAGAAATGCGCCGAAGGCCGACGCCTGATTCAGCGTCCGCGCGAGATAACCGTCGAGCCAATCGGTGATCGCGGCCAGTGCGAACAGCAGCGTCGCGATCAGATTTTTCTGATGCATCGGCAGCCAGGCATCGGGCAGATAAAAAATGCCGACGAACAGCGGGATCATCAGGATGCGCAACCATGTCAGCAGATTGGGAACGTTTAGCGGCATGCCGGCAGCGCTTTGCTTTGCGAGGTTATCGAGCACTGGATGTTCGTTTTTGAAAGCCAGCCAGCCGCATTGATCAATGCAATTCCTGATAAATTTTCTCGGCCAGGGCGCGGCTGATACCTTCCACCCGCGCCAGCTCGTCGACGCTGGCCGTTTGCACACCCTTGAGCCCGCCGAAGCGCGTCAGCAGGCGCTGCCGGCGTTTCGCACCGATGCCGCCGATCTGTTCTAGGCTCGAACTGGTGCGCGCTCTGGCGCGCTTTGCGCGATGGCCGAATAGGGCGAATCGGTGCGCTTCATCGCGTATCTGCTGGATCAGATGCAACGCCGGATGATCGGCGCCCAATTGTAGCGGCTTTTGATCGTGGGCAAAAACCAGCGACTCGAGCCCCGGCTTGCGCGCTTCCCCTTTGGCTACGCCGATCAGCGCGATTTCGTTCAGGCCGAATTCGGACAACACTTCGAACGCGACGCCGACCTGGCCCCGGCCTCCGTCGATCAGAATCAAATCAGGCAGTTTCCCATCGGCCGCTTTGCCCTCGCCTTCCGCGAGTTTGCGGTAGCGGCGCGTCAGCACCTGGCGCATCGCGGCGCAATCGTCACCGGGGGTGATGCCGGTGATGTTGTAGCGGCGGTATTCACTATTCTGCATGCTGCCGTGATCGTAAACCACACACGACGCGACGGTCGCCTCGCCCCCGGTATGGCTGATGTCGAAGCATTCGATACGGCGCGCGGAATCGGGCAGATTCAGCGATTGCTGCAATGCAGACAGTCGCGCTTCCCGCGTCGCTGCCATAGCCAGCTTCTGGTCGATGCCGAGACGCGCGTTTTGCGTTGCCATCGACACCCAGACCTTTCTGCCGCCAATCGCGTTATTGACGATGCGCACCTTGCGGCCGCTTTGTTCGGTCAGCAACTCCTCTAGCGCACGGACTGCAATCTTCTCGCTGACGACGATCAGGGGCGGGGCTATGCGGCCGAGATAATGCTGCGCGACGAAAGCTTCGAGGGCGCCGCCGGCATCGCAATCATCGGCATTCTTCGGATAAAAACTCTTGTCGCCCAAGTGGCGGCCGCCGCGAATCATGACCAGATTGACGCAAACGATGCCGCCATTGCCGGCGCACGCGATGATATCGGCATCGAGCTCGCTGTCGTTGGCGACGAACTGTTTTTCGCGCACCGTGCGCAGGCTTTTGATTTGATCCCGAAACAGCGCGGCAGCTTCGAAATCATGGCGTTCGGCCGCGCTATCCATCTTGTCTATCAGCCTTTGAATGACTTCGTCTTCCTTCCCCTGCAGGAATAATGCGGCGCTGTTGACGTCCTCCAGATAGCTCGCGGGATCGATCAAGCCCACGCATGGGGCTGAACAACAGCGAATCTGATACAGCAGACAGGGACGCGAACGATTGCGGAAAACCGTGTCCTCACAGGTGCGGACACGAAATACCTTTTGCAGCAGATGAATACTTTCCTTGACCGCGCCCGCATTCGGGAACGGACCGAAATAACGATGGGCTTTATCGAGAGCGCCCCGATAGTAGGCGATGCGCGGCACCGAGTCGCCGGTGAGCTTGATATAGGGATAGGATTTGTCGTCGATAAACCTGATGTTATAGCGCGGCGTCAAGGTTTTTATCAGGTTGTTTTCGAGCAGCAGCGCCTCTGCTTCCGAGCGCGTCACGGTCGTTTCGATGGCGGCAACCTGCGCGACCATTGACTGAATTCGCGGCGAAACTCCCAGACTTTTCTGAAAATAGGAGGACACGCGTTTTTTGAGATCGCGCGCTTTGCCGACGTAGATCGCCTGGCCTTCGCTGTTCACCATGCGATAAATGCCCGGCCTATGCGGCAAATTCGCCAGCGTCTCCGCGGCGTTGAAGACAACTTGTTCCATGCGTACAAAGACTAAGCCGTCACTCTTTCGTTCATGGCTCAATCCCGCAAATACCTTGCGATGCTTGCGAATACCGCTTCGAACATGAACTCGGTCAGACGTCGCGTCTGTGTGTTGTAGCGGCTGCAGTGGTAGCTGTCGAACAGCAGGGGCCGGCCAGGCAGGCGGTGCATCGCGCCATGGGCGAATGGGCGCGACGATGTCTTGATTTCCATAGCCAGCAGGACCGCACGATGGGCGATTCCGCCCAGCGCCAGGATCGCGGAATCGGCTGCGAGGCCGGCGATCTCGTCACGCAAATAACGGTTGCAGCGCTTTACTTCGGCCGGCTCGGGTTTGTTCTGCGGCGGCAGGCACTTGACGGTATTCGTGATCCGGC
>JACDAM010000203.1 GCA_013695435.1 Burkholderiales bacterium
GGTCGAAATTCGCGTTGCTGATCTGCACATCGCCAAGCCGTTGCTGCTATGGGTCAACGATGGCTTGATGGCCATCTTCTTTTTTCTGGTCGGTCTCGAAATCAAGCGCGAAGTCTTGCAGGGCGAATTGTCCACACCGTTCGCGATCGCCTTGCCTGTCATTGCCGCGCTCGGCGGCATGGCGGCGCCGGCGGCAATTTACGCCTGGTTCAACTGGAACGATGCGATCGCAATCAACGGCTGGGCGATTCCGGCCGCGACCGATATCGCCTTCGCGCTCGGCGTGCTGTCGTTGCTCGGCTCGCGCGCGCCGATCTCGCTGAAGATTTTTTTGACCGCGGTGGCCATCATCGACGATCTCGGCGCGATTCTGATCATCGCGTTTTTCTATACCGCGAATTTATCGGCACAGATGCTGACGCTCGCAGCAATTCCTGCCGTTGTCATCATTCTGCTCAACCGCTTTTCGGTCGTGCGGGTCAGTGCTTATGCCGTTGCCGGGCTCGTGTTGTGGGTATGCGTCCTGAAGTCCGGCGTGCATGCGACCTTGGCCGGCGTGCTGATCGCGTTGGCCATTCCTCTGCGCGGCGAGAACGCGCCGCTCGAGGAACTCGAGCACCGCTTGCACCCATGGGTTGCGTTCGGGGTGCTGCCGATTTTCGCGTTTTTCAACGCCGGCGTATCGTTCTCCGGAACGAGCGCCGCGGCTTTGCTCGAACCCGTTCCGCTCGGCATTGCAGCCGGTCTGGTTGTGGGCAAAACATTCGGCGTCCTGGCGTCATCGTGGCTGACTATCTCATGCCGCATCGCAAAGCTGCCGGATGAAGCGAACTGGACGCAAATGACTGCCGTTGCCTTGTTGTGCGGCATCGGTTTCACGATGAGTTTGTTCATCGGCTCGCTGGCTTTCGAGGGCGCTGCCGGCGATTATGCGAGCGCGACGCGGCTCGGTGTATTTGCCGGATCGTTGATTTCCGCGCTGGCCGGCTATGCGGTTTTTCGCTTCGGCACGCGCCCAAAACGCGAGAGCGCGTAGCGTCGATGGAGTGAAACGAATCCGGGTCAGGCGCGGAATGCAGGACAGCGATCCCGGATTTCATCTCCATCCGGGCGGAGCAAACCGTTCTTAGCGAGAATGGCGGCAATCAGAACGGCAGCGCCGCGTCCGGCTTGGCTTTCAGCAGCACGCCGCGAAAATCTTCCTGGATGCGCTTCAACGCGGCTTCGTCGTCGGCTTCGAAGCGCAGCACGATGACCGGTGTCGTGTTGGACGAGCGGGCGAGGCCGAAGCCGTCTTCGTATTCGACGCGCAGGCCGTCGAGCGTAATCACCTGTTTCGGATTGTCGAAGCGCGCGGTCTTTTGCATCTCGGCGATCAGCGCGTAGTTTTCGCCTTCCTCGAGCTTGATCTGCAATTCCGGCGTGCTGACCGCGTCCGGCAGGTTGTGCAGCGTGGCGCTGATATCGGATTGCTTGCTCAGGAATTCGAGCAGGCGCGCGCCGGCATACAGGCCGTCATCGAAGCCGTACCAGCGTTCCTTGAAGAAAATGTGGCCGCTCATCTCGCCCGCCAGCAGCGCGCCGGTTTCCTTCATTTTGCTCTTGATCAGTGAATGGCCGGTTTTCCACATCACCGGTTCGCCGCCATGCTGTTTGACCCACGGCGCCAGATTGCGCGTGCACTTCACGTCGAAAATAATTTTGGCGCCGGGGTTGCGCGCCAGCACATCGGCGGCGAACAGCATCAGTTGCCGATCCGGATAGATGATGCTGCCATCCTTGGTGACAACGCCAAGGCGATCGCCGTCGCCATCGAATGCGAAACCGATTTCGGCCTCGCCGCTTTTCAATTCCTCGATGACGTCTACCAGATTCTCCGGTTGCGAAGGATCGGGATGATGGTTCGGAAAATTGCCGTCGACATCGCAAAACAGCTCGGTCACTTCGCAGCCGAGTTTGCGATACAGCTCGGGCGCATAAGCGCCGGGAACACCGTTGCCGCAATCGACGACGATATGCATTTTGCGCGCGAGCTTGACGTCGCCGGCGATGCGGTTCAGATAGGCGGGCGCGATGTCATGTTTGCGGTAACTGCCGCTGCCGCTCGCAAGATCGTTATTCGCGATGCGCGAACGCAGCGCCTGGATCGCATCGCCGGACAGGGTCTCGCCGCCGAGCACCATTTTCAGACCGTTGTAATCCGGCGGGTTGTGGCTGCCCGTGACCATGACGCCGGAGTGGGTTTTGAGTTCGTGCGCGGCGAAATAGACCATCGGCGTCGCCACCAGTCCGACGTCGATGACATCGATGCCGCTTTTCTGTATGCCGCGCGCCAAAGCTGCGGACAGATCGGGCCCGGAGAGCCGCCCGTCGCGGCCGATAGCGATCGCTTTCTGATTGCGCGCTTTTCCTTCCGAGCCAAGCGCATGGCCGATCGCCTCGACGATTTCAGGCGTCAAAGTAGAGCCTACGACGCCGCGGATGTCGTAAGCCTTGAAGATTTCCTGAGGGAGATTTTTCATCGAGAGGTACCTGGTTGGGAAGGCATGGACGATAACATTGCTGATCGCGCCGAATCAAACGGCAAGCGCATCGGTTGCTCCCTCCCCACTTGCCGGGGAGGGC
>JACDAM010000204.1 GCA_013695435.1 Burkholderiales bacterium
CTAATCGTCCTCGTCCTCCTTCTCCTCGTGGTGGAGGGCAAAGGAACGAGGACGAGAAGGAGGACGAACGGACCGGCCGGTTCCTTCTTTGCACGCGCGCCAACGAAGCGAAACGCGAACCCTTCACAGAATCAACCGGAGAACTTTTCCATGAGCTACATCAAGCAAATGTTCGAGACCCATCCTGTAAATCCTTCTTCCGATCACGCGGTCACGATTGAGTGCATCACCGCTTGCTATTCATGCACCGAAGCGTGCAACGCCTGCGCTGACGCCTGCCTCGGCGAGAAAGAGGTAGCGCAAATGATCGAGTGCGTTCGCGATTGCAGCGATTGCGCCGATGTCTGCCTCGCCACCGCGCGTATCATCTCGCGCTTCACTCGCACGGATTTTAAGCTGGCTGGCGCGCAGCTACGGGCCTGCATCCAGGCTTGCGAAATCTGCGGCACGATGTGCGAAAGCCACGGCGCGAAAATGGAGCATTGCCGTGTTTGCGCGGAAGCTTGCCGGCGCTGCGCGAAAGCCTGCGAGGCGCTCCTCGCAGAATAGAATAGAACTGCCAACATTCAAAAGGGGAACACGCCGGCCGGCGAGCCTTTTTCTCAAGCTCCGAAAAAGACTTGTCTGATCGAAGTACGTACGTGTCAGGCGCGATCTCATATACTGGTTCGCCAATGTCTTCTATTTTTCCGAGAAACAAATAGCTGTTCACAGTTATTCCCTTGAAAGTGAATTAAAAGGCGCGCTATACAAACGCTATACAGCCTAAATTATGACCGCTTGGATTGTGACCTAACTCATTGATTATTTGGTGCTGTTGAGAGGAGTCGAACCTCCGACCTACTGATTACGAATCAGTTGCTCTACCAACTGAGCTACAACAGCAAATCGGTCGAAGTATAAAAGATTCGATTCGGCAACGGAATCAAGCCGATTGCGGGCGGACGCGAACGACGATATCTACGCCTTCGGCGACCATTCCTTCTGGCAGGGCCGGCAGGCCCGCCACGCTGATGTTGGCCGCGTCGATGTCGGTGATCTTGCCGGTTGTAACGTCGAACAAATGATGGTGATCGCTCATGTTCGGGTCGTAAAACAGTTTGCTCGGATCGATCACGACTTCGCGGACCAGCTTTTTCTCCACGAACAGATTGAGGGTGTTGTAAACCGTCGCCTTCGATGTTTCGGGATGGCGCTGGTTGACTATCGCCATCACCTGGTCAGCGCTCATATGCTCGCAGCGCGAATACAGCGCGTGCGCGATTTCGATGCGCTGGTGCGTGGGATTGATGCCGTGTCCGCGGAGCAGTTCGCTGGCATCGGTGCGGCTGAAGGGCAGTTTTTCCATAGCTTCGAATTTTAACCCGCGGCCTGGACGCTGTCTAACGCGCGCTTCGACAAGCTCGCCATCAACGGCTGTGACACGCTACTGGATCTTTCCTGCGCAACAATTCGAAGACCACCATCGCGATAGTATTTCAATTCAACAGCTCCGACTCGCCGTCGCGTTTCAAATTCAATCGTCGGACCGATCCGACAGCAGCGCGCGCAGTTCCTGAAAAAGCAGACGGAAGCTTTTCGGCGGCCGATTCGCGGCCTGCTCTTTGCGAGCGTTGCGCGCCAGCGTGCGCAAATGCTGGAGATCGGCTTTCGGATATTGAGAGGCGAGCGCCGCGAATGCCGTTTCATCCTCAAGCAATCGGGCGCGCCAGCGTTCGGCTGCGTGCAATTGTGCCGTGTGCTCGTTCGACACGCCGCGCCAGCCTTCGAGCCTTGCCTTGATCGGCTCCGCATCGATGCCGCGCATCAGCTTGCCGATATATTGCATCTGACGACGCCGCGCATCGTCCGGTTTGCGCATCTGCTTCGCCTCGGCGACGGCGTCCGCCAGCTTGTCGGGCAGCGCAAGTTCCGCGACTTGCTGCGGTGTAAGCTCGACCAATTGCGCCCCGACATCCTGCAGCGCGTGCATGTCGCGCTTGCGGCGCGTCTTGCTCGGCTGGTGGTCGGGCTCGCCTGTTTCCGGATTGGCGGGGATTCCTGTCATGTCAGGCGTCGCGGATTTTCACTGCGTTGATCGATTGCCGCGAAGAATGTGAGTAAGCCGCGGACGAGGCCGCACGCTTCGCGGTGGTATCATAAAGCGTTTTTGCCCCGTCCCTTAGAGCTTGTCCGTAAATAATTCAGCCCTGCGTTGGCGCCCCAAAGCGATGGCTGTAAGGCGCGAGCCGCAGCCCGAATGTCATGCATTGGGCAAGGCTCGCAACGCGGCAGACACGCTTTCGGGCGCCAACCCTTCGGGCCGGGGTCAATGTGAGCGCATCCCTTTGTCGCAAGGAGGCCTGCGACCCGTTACCGCAAAACGGCCGTTTGCGGGAGCAGGCCTCGCGGGCGCTACCCGCAAGCGGGCGGCGTCGCCCCTAACGTGTCCGCGCCCGCCTGGTTGTGGCCGACACAACGGCGCGTCTTGCTTCGCGGCCTGCGCTCAAATTGATCCCGGCGCAGGACTGAATTATTT
>JACDAM010000205.1 GCA_013695435.1 Burkholderiales bacterium
GCCTTGATCTGGACTTCCCCACCGACGCCATCGCCAGCGCGCACGCGGGGTTGCGGGCGAGAAAAAGCCCGGAGAGCATCCGGGCTCTGGAAGATGGTGGAGGCGGCGTCAACTCACATTCGAGCCGGAGAACCGCGTCAACACTTGATGCGCGTAAGTCATCGGATCGCGGTTACCCCCAAAGTTGCCCCGCGCGGCGTTTGCCGTCGGTTGAATAACGGCCTGAATGGCAAGGACTGAAGTTGCGCCGCATCGTAGCGGACCGGAGCCCATACCCATCGGCGCGCCCCGATCGCGACGCGTGCTTGCCATCCCCGACCCCTGGGAAATGCCCCGGTCTCCGATCGCGCCGGCTCATCTGGGGCCTGCCTACCAAAATTTCCACTGTGAAACCTTTTTGATGAGATCGGAGGTGAGGGCCTGTATTTCGGCTTTCTTCCAAGCGTCGCCTTGACCCGATTTCGCAGCCGCTGGCTATAGGCGTTCATCTCATCGTGTTTCCAAGTGAGGAAGCTGTACTGCCGGGTATCGAGAAATGACGGTTTTTTAAGTTCATGCTCAGGACACGTCCAAATTACGCGCAAAGCTAGCGCGAACCAGCGACAATTATGAGTTACCAGCGACCGTTCGCGCGTGGCTCAACGGCTTCTGGGCGAGGAAACGAGCGAGTTGGCCGCTTTGAGGATGTCGTTGCTGCTGCGGCTCGGTATAATAACCAAGCGCGGAATTTACGAGGCATACCCCGTCGCATCAGAACGCCGTACGACAAAACCTGCGGGCTTGCTCAGGCCCGAACGGAGAAAACACATGGCTGATGAACCGCTCGATTCGGCGCAGTTGCTGAAAAACTATTTCGAAGCAGGGCAGGACTTGATACGTAAGTTTGCCCGGGGCGGAGCGGCCGGCGCGATGCCTGGCAAAAAACCCGACCCGTCGGCAGGCTTTCAAAATTCCGCAACAGACTTCATGGCTGGCGCGCAGCGTTTCGCTGAAATGCAGCATGGCTATCTGGAGCAGGGCGCGAGTCATTGGGCCGGGCTGTTCGGGTTAGCGCCCAAACCTGAAAAATCGGCAAAGGCTCCTGACCGGCGCTTCGCGGGAGAAGCCTGGCAAAACGTTCCGGGGTTCGACGCGCTCAAGCAGACGTATCTGGCCTACGTCGATTTTCTGAAAAGCTCGGTCGATTCGGCCCCGGTCGGCGATAACGCGAAAGCGCAGATGCGGTTTGCCATCGGCCAGTACGTCGATGCCCTGAGCCCGGCAAATTTTTTTGCGACCAATCCCGAGGCATTGCAGTTGGCGCAGGAAACCGGCGGCAAAAGTTTGATCGACGGCATGGGCTTGTTCATGCAGGACCTGGCGAAAGGACGCATCTCGATGTCCGACGATAGCGCCTTCGAAGTTGGTCGCGATGTCGCAACGACCGAGGGCGCGGTCGTCTTTGAAAACGATCTGATCCAGCTTATCCAGTATGCTCCGCGCGCGGAACAGGTCTATGAGCGGCCGCTGGTCGTCATTCCGCCGTGCATCAACAAGTTCTACATCCTCGATCTGCAGCCGGACAATTCCTTCGTGCGCCATGCGCTCGACCAGGGGCATACGGTGTTCCTTGTTTCGTGGCGCAACATCACGCCCGAGTTCGGTCACTTCACCTGGGACGATTACCTTGAACTCGGCGTGATCAAGGCGATCGACGTGGCGCTTTCGATCAGCGGCGCCGACCGCGTCAACGCGCTCGGCTTCTGCGTCGGTGGAACGCTGCTCGCGTGCGCGCTTGCCGTGCTGGCGGCGAAAGGTGAACAGAAGGCAGCCAGCCTGACGCTGCTCACGACCATGCTGGATTTTTTCGACGGCGGCGAGATTGGACAGCTTGTCAGCGAGGCGGGCATCACCGCGCGTGAAGCGGCGATCGGCAGCGGCGGCGTGATGCCCGGCAAGGAGCTCGGATTCGTGTTCTCGTCGCTGCGCGCCAACGACCTGATCTGGCAATATGTGGTCAACAGCTATCTGAAAGGCAAGGCGCCGCCGGCGTTCGACATGCTGTTCTGGAACGCGGATGGCGCGGACCTGGCCGGGCCGATGTTCTGCTGGTATTTGCGCAATACCTATCTCGAAAACAATTTGAAGCTCCCCGGGAAAACCAAACAGTGCGGCGTGCCGGTCGATCTCGGCCGCATCAGCATGCCCACGTACCTGTACGCATCGCGCGAAGATCACATCGTGCCGTGGGGCACGGCTTATGCGGCCCAAGATCTGCTCAAAGGCGAACTGACCTTCGTGCTTGGCGCGAGCGGGCACATTGCCGGCGTGATCAATCCCGCGAAAAAGAACAAGCGCAACTATTGGACCGGCGGTACTTTGACGAACGATCCGGACCAGTGGCTCGCCAGCGCGCAAAGCGTTCCCGGAAGTTGGTGGCCGAATTGGAGCGCATGGCTGGCGCGCCATGGCGGAGCCATGTTGCCGGCGCAGACCGCGCTCGGCAATGCGCAATACCGGATGATCGAGCCGGCGCCGGGAAGATACGTGACAGCAAAAGCGCAATGAACACGCGCTGCGGGCGCAATCAAGGAGAGTGGGTCGGACGAAGCCCGCTTTCGTATCCGGCTCCAACATCGCCATTAACAGTGGCCAACACATGTAGGATCATTCAACGCTCGATCAATCCACAGGAGATTTGCAAATGGCCAAAACCGTCGACACCGACGATATCCTCAAGAATTTGGCAAGCGAGGCAGTCAAACAGGGCGAGAATGTGCGTACTACCGTTCGCGATCTGACGCTCAAAGCACTGCAGGCTCGCGAACTTTCACTCGGTCAGATCAAGCAGGTTTTGAAAAGCGTCACGGCGGGTGTGAACTTAGGCGCCGCAGACGCCAAGATAGATGTCGAAAAAACGCTGACCGCGGCGCTCGCGGGTATGGACGACGCATTGCTCAAGGCCGCACGGGCAAGCCAGGTCGCCTTGCAGCAACTGAGCCGTTCCGGTGAGGATTTCGAGCAATCCCAGATGAAAACGGCGCTTAACGAACTGCAGCGGTTGGAAGATGAGTTCCTGAAGACCGTACAGGAAGCCTCCGAAGGCGCCGAGACGCAGGTCAAGTCGCAGTGGGCCGCGGTGCTGCGAAACACGAGGACAGGCGGCACCGAAACTGGTGCGCAGGTAGCGGCAACCATTCAGCAGTATACGACCCAGGCGCAGGCAGCCATGCGCGCGCAGCGCGAAGCGGGCCTGAAAACTGCGCACCTGCTGACTCAGAATTTCGCGACACTGGCCAGCGGCGTGCTGATCGGAATGACCGAGGCGATGCAACAGCAAAGCAGCGCGATATCCGGGGCCTCCAAGAATCGGAAAGACTGATCGGCCTCTCGTTAACGGGGATGTGCCGAGATAGCCGAGGATTGTAAGGGCAGTCGGGGCGGGGCCAAGGTATTGAGCTGGCTTCGAAAGAACGCTATGAACACGACGAAGCCAAAAAGAGGAGTCTTCAAATGGCGTCGCGCGCTTCAATGGACGGCCGGCAAGTCGAGGGTTTAAGGATTGAGAGCAAGCTCCAGATAAGTTCGGGCGGTCGAACCCTTAGCGTCGCGCCGATTCCACGATGACCTCCACCTCCAACATGGCCCTCAGCCTGATCGATGCGACCATCGACCGGCTGACCCGGCACGCGCCGTTCGACGGCATGGAGCGGGCGGATCTACAGTTTCTGGCGGCGCGTCTCAAGA
>JACDAM010000206.1 GCA_013695435.1 Burkholderiales bacterium
AACAGCGCCTCCTGCATCCCATCCGATCCACGCATCGTCTTCACCTTGCTTCGATCATGAACACGATATCCACAACGACTGCCTGGCCATGCGCGTTTACTCGCGAGCGAATTTCAACAGCCTGCTAAACAACCCGGATCGCTTGGCCAACGCCAGGAGTGCGGCACTATGATGCCCTCCGGCGTTCTGGCACAATTACCGGTCGATCGGCTTCAATCGGATTTTCGGAGATATCTTGGAAACGAAAGCCAACGCCAAACCCGATCTGCTCATCGTCGATGACGATCCGCTGATTACCGATACGCTGAATTTTGTACTCAGCAAGGATTTCGAAGTCTACGTCGCAGATTCGCGCGAACAGGTCAAAATCCTGTTGCGCCAACTCGATAAGGCGCCGCAACTGGCGCTGGTCGATCTTGGTCTGCCGCCAAATCCGCATCGGCCTGATGAGGGTTTCCGCTTGATCAGCGAACTTCTCGCCCATTCGCCCGGAATCAAAATACTGGTGCTGTCCGGGCAAAACGACGACGCCAACGCGCGCCACGCGCGCACTCTGGGCGCAATCGAATTCATCGCCAAGCCGTGCGATACGGCCGAGTTGAAATCGCTGTTGTTAAAGTCGCTGCAGATAAGCCAGGCCGAAAAGGTCGCCCCGGCGGAACGCGGCATCATTGGCACCAGCCTGCCGGTGGAAAAACTACGCCAGCAAATCCTTCAGTACGCTAACGCGCCGTTTCCGGTCTTGATCGAAGGCGAATCGGGCAGCGGCAAGGAGTTGGTCGCCGCCTCATTGCATCGGCAGAGTAATCGCGCAAGCAAGCCGTTTCTGGCGTTGAACTGCGCGGCGATTTCGCCGAATCTGGTAGAGCCCACGCTGTTCGGCTACGCCAAAGGCTCGTTCACCGGCGCCACCAGCGCGCGTTCCGGTTATTTTGAAGACGCGCGCGACAGCACGCTGTTTCTGGACGAAATCGGCGAATTGCCGCTGGAGTTGCAGGCCAAGCTGTTGCGCGTGCTTGAAAACGGCGAGTTCCAGCGCGTCGGCGAAACGCAAAGCCGCGTGAGCAATGCGCGCGTCGTCGCCGCCACCAACCGCGATCTGCGCCATGAAATCCGCAACGGCCGCTTCCGCGCCGATCTATACCATCGCCTCAGCGTTTTCAGCGTCGCGATGCCGAGTTTGCGCGAACTCGGCGATGACAAACGCATGCTGCTCGATCACTTTCGCGACTTTTACGCGAAGCAAAGCAAAGCCAAACCGTTCGAACTCGACAAGAGAGCCATGGATATCTGGCTCAGCTATGGCTTCCCCGGCAACGTTCGCGAGTTGCGCAACATCGTCATTCGCCTGACGACCAAGTACGCCGGACAAAATATCAACGTCGAGCAGTTGCAGCCGGAGCTGGAAATGGAAAGCAGCGATCCGAATCTCGGCGGCGTACCGATGGCCCAGGATTTCAAAACGCTGCTGGAAAGCGCGAAAAAACATCTGCAATTACAAAAGAATTTCGATCTCGACTTCACCCTGCAGCAGTGGGAAAAAGGCTACGTCGAGGCCGCGCTCATGATTACCCACGGCAACCTGAGCCAGGCGGCCAAGCTGCTCGGTATCCATCGCACCACGCTGTACAGCCGCATGCAGAATTACACAACACCAGATACCGGCACGAGCTAGCCTGGCGGATTCGGTGTCTTTGCGGTTGCCGATTTAAGGCAATGTATTACGATCATTTTGGCCTTTCCGAGCCGCCTTTTCGAATCACGCCCAACACCGGCTTCTTCTACAGCGGAGGCAGCCGCGGCGCGGTGCTCGACGCGCTGATTTACGCAATCGAGCAAGGCGAAGGCATCGTCAAGGTAACCGGAGAGGTCGGCAGCGGCAAAACCATGTTGTGCCGTATGCTGCAGACGCGCTTGCCGGAGCATGTCGAAACCGTCTATCTGGCGAATCCAAACGTTTCCGCGGACGAGATTCTGCACGCGGTCGCTTTCGAACTGCAGCTCAAAATTCCGCGTGACGCAGGACGGCTCGAGGTCATGCACGCGCTGCACGAGTACCTGCTGGATCGCCATGCGGCCGGCAAACAAGTCGTCGTGTTCGTCGAAGAATCGCAAAGCATGGCGCTAGCGACGCTCGAAGAAATCCGCCTGCTATCCAATCTCGAAACCCCGGATCACAAGCTGCTGCAGATCGTGCTGTTCGGTCAGCCCGAGCTCGACGAAAATCTGCGCGCGCCCAACATACGCCAGCTCCGTGAACGTATCTCGCACAGTTTTTCGCTGTCGCCGTTCAGCACGCGCGACGTCGGCGAATATCTGCGTTTTCGCTTGCGCGCTGCCGGTTATCGCGGGCCCGATCTGTTCAATCCCAAAGTCGCCAACTTCCTCGCCAACGCAACTTCTGGCGTAACCCGCCGCGTCAATCTGGCGGCGGATAAAACCTTGCTTGCGGCATTCGCCGAAAACACGCACACGATCACGCTCAAACATGCAAAGGCCGGCGTGCGCGACAGCGAATTCGCAGTTCCGCATCGTATTTCCGCTAAGTGGGCGATCGCGTCGGCGCTGCTGGTCGCGGCCGCCGGACTCGGCGCCGCTCTGTTCACGTTTCTCGATCGTGAAACCCGTCCCTCGGCAGATATCGCTCGCGAGCCATCGGTGAGGAGCCCTTTGACCGATCAGGCATCTAGGGTAGCGGCGCCGCCTCCTCTCGCCGGGCTAAATCCCGACCTCGCGACGCGCGAACATCCCGTAGCGCCCGTAGAGACGGCGCCGCCGGCTGATGTCGTTTCCGCTGGAGGCCTGGCCGAAGACTTGCTAATAGGTCGTCTCGCAAAGACGCAGGAGTGGCTAAAGAATCAAAGCGGCTCGACTTTCAGTATTCAGCTATTGGGAACTGAAAACGAGGCTAGCCTGGAAAGATACCTTGCGGAAATCAGTTATTACGTTGAATTAGAAGATATTTATGTGTACCGCACGCGGGCCAGGCAGAATCCGTCCCTAACGGTGTTGTACGGCGGCTTTGCAAGCCGCGCTGAAGCGAACGGGGCACTTGCCGAACTCCCGTCGCACCTGACGGCGTATCGGCCGCTGTTGCGGACGGTACAAGGGATACGCGCTGAGATCGGCTTCCATCAACTTCCTTGAAGGCGGCCTTGGTGCCGTTTTCATCGAAGTGCAAGAAAAGGGAAGTCGAACATGGGTGCAAGATGTACGGCGAATCGTCGGCGCAGCGAGCCGAATAAGAGAACAGAAAGCTCGTGCAGCTTTTCAAGCGCTTATCGGCATTTCCTTCCGTTTTTTGTCAGTTTGTCGCTGGCTCTGCTCGCCGGCTGCGCAAGTTATCGTCCCGAAATACCGGTTTCCAAGGGGCATATCGACAAGGAAACGGTCGCCCCGAAGCCCGACGTTGCGCCTCCCCCGGTCGCCCGTGGCGCTTATGTCCCGCCCCCCAAGCCAGCCGTCAAGCAGCCGACCTACAGCGTCGTCGTCAACGACGTGCCAGTCAAGGAATTGCTGTTTGCCCTCGCTCGCGATAGCAAGCAGAACATCGATATTCACCCCGGAATCACGGGCAAAGTTACGCTGAATGCGGTCAACGAAACGCTGCCGGCGATCCTCGACCGCATCGCGCGCCAGGTCGATATGCGATATCACCAGGAAGGCAATACGCTGATCGTCGAGCAAGACACGCCGTTCATGAAAACCTATCGCGTGAACTATGTGAATCTGTCACGCGCGACGACGTCGACGTCTAGCGTTGCAACCCAGATTTCGAGCACCAGCGGCAGCGGCACGCAGACTGCTGGCGCGCAAGGCAGTCCGGTTGCTGGCGGCACCGGTAACGCATCGAACACGACAGTCACGAGCAAATCGAGCAATGATTTCTGGGACGTGCTGGCGCAGAACGTCCGCAATATCCTGGCTTCGACGCAAGCACAAAAGCTCTCCTCTGAAGAAAGAATCGCTCGCCTCGATCAGATCAAGGCCGCGCAGGCCGAACGTCTGCAGCAAGCCACGGCAGTAAGCGGCGCAGGCGCTTCCGCTGCGAACCTGATCAGTACCGCGTTCCCCACGCCGTTGCCGGTCCCCGGCGATCCGAAAGACGATATCGTCATCAACCCCGTTGCCGGCACCGTCAGCATCCTGGCAACAGGGCGCCAGCAGGCTTTGGTCCAGCAATATCTGGATAGTGTGACCGCATCGGTCCAGCGCCAGGTACTAATCGAGGCAACGATCGTCGAAGTGCGCCTTTCAGACACTTATCAGGCGGGCGTGGATTTCAGCCGGCTGGCCATCAACGGCGGTCTGAATGTGACGCAGTCACTCACTCAGGGCACCCTGCTGAGCCCGCCGAATCTCGCCATCGGCTACATCAATCCGACTTCAGCAATTGGCAATATCGCGGCCGCGGTCAGATTGCTTGAGCAATTCGGCAATGCGCGCGTGTTGTCGAGCCCAAAGCTGATGGCGTTAAACAACCAGACGGCTTTGTTGAAAGTTGTTGATAACCGCGTATTTTTCAACGTGCAGGCGGAGACCGTCACCAACCAGACGACGGCGACGACGACTTTCAACACGACGATCAATACCGTCC
>JACDAM010000207.1 GCA_013695435.1 Burkholderiales bacterium
GGTGGCCTGCTCGCCGGGGTCATGTATTCGCTGGTCGCGCTCGGCTTCGTGCTGATCTACAAAGCGTCCGGCGTGTTCAATTTTGCGCAGGGCGCGATGGTGTTCTTCGCGGCGCTGACCTTCGTGAGCTTGACGGAACGCGGTCTGCACATGGCGCTGGCGCTGGTGATCACGCTTGCGGTCATGGTCGCGCTCGGCGTCGCGATCGAGCGGGTGGTGCTGCGGCCGCTGGTAAACCAGCCGCCGATTACGCTATTCATGGCGACTATAGGACTGACGTTCTTCATCGAAGGCCTCGCCCAGGGCGTATGGGATGCGCAGGTGCACGGGCTCGATCTCGGGATCGAGGACAAGCCGTTTGAAGTCGCGGGCATCTTCATCAGTCAATTCGATTTGTTCGCCGCCGCAACCGCGGGGATTCTGGTCACCGTACTCGCGGTGTTTTTCCAGTACACGCGCATCGGCCGCGCGCTGCGCGCAGTCGCGGACGATCACCAGGCTGCGCTTGCCGTCGGTATCCCGCTGCAACATATCTGGGCCATCGTCTGGGCCGTCGCCGGCTTCGTTGCGCTGGTCGCGGGACTGCTGTGGGGCTCGCGCCTCGGCGTGCAGTTCGCGTTGACCCTGATCACATTGAAAGCCTTGCCGGTTTTGATACTCGGCGGCTTTACTTCGGTTCCCGGCGCCATCGTCGGCGGCCTGATCGTGGGCGCCTCGGAAAAGCTCGCCGAGGTGTATCTCGGGCCCATCATCGGCAGCGGCATCGAGAATTGGCTACCCTATATGCTTGCGCTGCTGTTTCTGATGGTGCGGCCGGAGGGCTTGTTTGGGGAGAAACACATTGACCGGGTGTAAGACTTGTCGCGACGTGCTAAAGCCGGGAGCAGGAATCTCGAAGCGCGCGAAAAATTTTCGGGGATCTGGCGAGTAAATGTTTTACCGAGAAACCGGCCAACTAAAAACGACTTACGCCGCCGACCTGCAGATATTTCCGATCCGCCAGGACCGGATTGCAATGGTCGTCTTGCTGGTATTCGCGTTTATCGTCGTTCCCTTCATCGGTAACGATTACTGGTTCAGCGCGATTCTGATTCAGTTTCTGGTGCTTGCGCTTGCCGCATTGGGGCTTAATATCCTGACCGGCTACGCTGGCCAGTTGTCGCTCGGCACGGCCGGATTTATGGCGGTTGGCGCCTTCGCCGCATTCAACTTTGCTCTGCGCGTGCCCGCGTTGCCGCTGCTGGCGACGTTCGTCCTCGCCGGCCTGACGGCGGCGCTCGTCGGTATCGTGTTCGGCTTGCCGAGCCTGCGCATCAAGGGGTTTTACCTCGCTGTCGCGACACTCGCCGCGCAGTTTTTTATCGAATGGGCGCTCACCAAATTCGGCTGGTTTTCGAATTACAGCTCATCCGGCGTGATTAGCGCACCACGCATGGCTATCCTCGGTTTTGCTTTTGACACGCCGGTAAGAAAG
Organism: Burkholderiales bacterium; assembly: GCA_013695435.1. Lineage (NCBI taxonomy): Bacteria > Pseudomonadati > Pseudomonadota > Betaproteobacteria > Burkholderiales > Burkholderiales bacterium. The sequence continues at coordinate 1,475 of JACDAM010000207.1, forward strand.
TATCTGCTCACGCTGTCGATCGTCACCATCCTCGCGCTGCTCGCAAAAAACATGATGCGCTCGGAAACCGGCCGCGCGTTCATGGCGGTGCGCGATATGGATGTCGCCGCGGAAGTCATCGGCATTCCGCTGCTCAAAACCAAATTGCTCGCGTTTGCGATCAGTTCGTTCTACTGCGGGATTGCAGGCGCGCTCTGGGCATTCGTGTATCTGGGCTCCGTCGAGCCGCAGGCGTTCGACCTGAACCGCTCGTTTCAAGTCCTGTTCATGATCATCATTGGCGGTATCGGCACTATCCTGGGCTCGTTCCTGGGCGCCGCGTTCATCGTGCTGCTGCCGATTCTGCTGAACGTGAGCGCGCACATGATCGCCGGCGGCAACGTCAGCTCCAGCCTGCTCTCGAATCTCGAACTCATCATTTTCGGCGGTTTGATCGTTTTCTTTCTGGCCGTCGAGCCGCTCGGCCTCGCGCGGCTGTGGCAGATCGGCAAGGAAAAACTGCGGTTATGGCCGTTCCCGCATTAGGGTTGTAAACTGATTGCGGCCATAAGAAGATTGACTCGACCACTGGAGGTGACAATGCACAAAGCTATTTTTTCCACCCTGGCGATGCTGGGCGTAGCGCTGGCTGAAGCGATCGTTTCCGCGCCGGCGGAAGCCGCGGGCGAGCAGTTCGTTCCGATCCCGATTTACCGCGTCGGACCTTACGCAGCCGGCGGCACCGGCATTTTCGGCGGCA
>JACDAM010000208.1 GCA_013695435.1 Burkholderiales bacterium
CCTGAGTTACGTCCGCTCCACGCATCGCGCTCTCCGTCTCGATTCTGTACGACTCACTACTCAACGTATTACCCTTCGGCTCCGTGGACTGGGTCGGGGGATAAGTTCAACGAACTGTTAGTGCGCAGCGCAGCCCTTGTGTTCGATTTCGGATTGGAGCCGTGAGATAAGGTCGGGGAGGCTCATCTGATCGAGATCGGCATTCGCCCGCGCGCGCACCGAAACTTTCCGCCCCGCGACTTCCTTGTCGCCGACAACCAGTTGATAGGGAAGCTTCTGCAGACTGTGCTCGCGGATTTTATAGTTTATCTTCTCATTCCTCAAGTCGCAGTCGGCGCGCAGGCCGGCTGCCCGCAGTTGCGCGGTCACTTCGCGCGCGTAGTCGTTCTGCGCTTCCGAGATATTCAGCACCATGACCTGAACCGGCGCCAGCCAAAGCGGCAGGGCGCCCGCGTAATTTTCCAGCAGGATGCCGATGAAGCGCTCCATCGAACCCAGCACCGCGCGATGCAGCATCACTGGAATCTGCTTGCTGCCGTTTTCGGCGATATAGCTGGCGTCCAGGCGCGCCGGCATCGAAAAATCGACCTGTACGGTGCCGCATTGCCAGATGCGTTCGAGGCAATCCTTCAGCGAAAACTCGATCTTCGGCCCGTAAAAAGCGCCCTCCCCAGGCTGCAATTCCCACGTGATGCTCTTGCTGTTCAGTGCGAGTTCGAGCGCTGCCTCGGCTTTATCCCAGATGTCGTCGGAACCAACGCGTTTTTCCGGCCGCGTCGACAGTTTGACCAGCACTTCGTTGAAACCGAAATCGGCATAAACCGCATGCAGCAGATCGATAAACTTCGCGACCTCGTCCTGAATCTGTGCCTCCGTACAGAAAATGTGCGCATCGTCCTGGGTGAAGCCGCGCACACGCATCAATCCGTGCAATGCCCCGGACGGCTCATTGCGATGGCACGAACCGAATTCGGCGAGCCGCAGCGGCAAATCGCGGTAGCTTTTCAGCCCCTGGTTGAAAAGCTGCACATGGCCCGGGCAATTCATCGGTTTGACCGCGAATTCGCGCTCCTCGGACTCGGTGGTGAACATGTTCTCCTTGAACATTTCCCAGTGGCCGGATTTCTCCCACAGCGTGCGATCGAGAATTTGCGGACATTTCACTTCCTCGTAGCCGTGCTCGTCCAGCACGCGGCGCATGTATTGCTCGACCTGTTGATAGATCGTCCAGCCCTTCGGGTGCCAGAACACCATGCCCGGCGCTTCTTCCTGCAAGTGGAACAGGTCGAGCTGCCTGGCAAGTTTGCGGTGATCGCGCTTCTCGGCTTCGGCGAGGCGATGCAGGTAGGCCTCCTGATCTTCCTTTCTGGTCCACGCCGTGCCGTAAATCCGCTGCAGCATCTCGTTGTTCGAATCGCCGCGCCAATACGCGCCGGCGACTTTCATCAACTTGAATACCTTGAGTCTGGAAGTCGATGGCACGTGCGGGCCGCGGCACAGATCGATCCAGTCGCCCTGGCGATAGAGCGACAAGGTTTCGTTCTGCGGGATCGCGGCGATGATTTCGGCTTTGTAATGCTCACCGAGGCCGCGGAAAAACGCGACGGCTTCGTCGCGCCCCAGCACTTCGCGTTGCAATTTCAAATCGCGTTTACTGATTTCCGCCATGCGCTTTTCGATCGCTTCGAGATCTTCGGGCGTGAATGGGCGCTTGTACGAGAAGTCATAGTAGAAGCCGTTTTCGATCACCGGGCCTATGGTCACCTGCGCATCGGGGAATAATTCCTTGACGGCATGCGCCAGCAGATGCGCGGTCGAATGGCGTATCAGGGCGACACCTTCCGCATTGCGTTCGGTGATGATCTCTAGGTCGAGGTCGCGATCGATGCAATACGAGGTATCGACAAGCTTGCCGTCGACCTTGGCCGCAAGCGCCCCGCGCGCGAGACCGGCGCCAATACTCGCGGCGGCTTCCGCTACCGTGACCGGCGCCGCAAACGCTTTTTCAGAGCCATCAGGCAATCGAACTACGGGCATTTCGCTTTCCCAAAAATAATAAAAGTCAGAGAACGAGGGGCACCAGCGCCCCCTGAATTCCTGACTTTTCTCGCCGGCTTACTGAATACGATTACCGAGGCTGCTGTCCTGCCGAATGGTAGGCGCGATTGGACTCGAACCAACGACCCCCACCATGTCAAGGTGGTGCTCTAACCAGCTGAGCTACGCGCCTGAAACCGCCGCCAGTTTAGCGTAAACGCCAAACGGCATCAAACCGCTGAGCCGAAAAACACCCGCCCGTCGTCCTGAATTCGCGCCGGCGCGTAAGCTTTGCAGTAGCGGCTCCGTTTTGCTGCCGTAGCGCTCTTTCACTTCAGGAGAATTTACATGCACATAGTGCCTGCGCTCGCCCTGTCATTCCTATTTTCACTCGGAACGGCTGTCGCGGCCGACGCCGGCCCGGTCAAAAATCAAAAACCCGCATAGCGTCAAGGAAACGGCTGACCGCCTGGAGGCGGCGCTGAAAGCCCCGGACTTGAGGGTCTTCGCGCGCGTCGATCACGCCGCCGGCGCGAAAAAAGTCGACAAGCAACTGCGCTCTACCGAGCTCGTCATCTTCGGCAATCGCAGACCGGGACGCCGCTCATGCAATGCGCGCAAACCGCGGGCATCGATCTGCCGCAGAAAGCGCTGATCTGGCAGGACGACAAGGGACAGGTCTGGTTGGGATATAACAGCCAAAGCTGGCTGGCGCAGCGCCATGGCATCGAGCAATGCGAAAGACACGATACAGAAGTTGAATCAACACTCGCCAATTTCGCGAAAGCGGCGACCGCGCCCTGAATTACGAACGCACACCTACGAACGCACGTGAACCGCACTATCCTTGTCAGGCGGCATCTGCCCTGGAGTTGCGCGCATCACGCCACTTCCAGCGCAACAACACACGCAGCTGGCGGAACAGCTCTGCGTCCACGGCGTCGGGCAGGATTACGACGTGCTTGGCGAAGCGGTTCCCTTCGATCTTCAGATTAACGATAGTCAGATAAGGTGCGACAAAGCTCGTGCCCAAGACGAGCGCTTCGCGCCACTCGCCGTTTTTGAATTGCACCGCGCATAAACAATCATCATCAAGTTCGAGCGCGACAATCGCTCGCGAAGCGGCGTGCAGCGCACTCTGGCGGACCGTGACGAACGCACTGGCGATGATGACCGGCGTGATCGGCGCGGCAATCACCCCGGGAGCTGCAAGCCACAGCAATACCAAGGCCGCCAAGTGTGCGGCGATCAGAAGGCAGGCGAGCTTTCTTGACGGTTTAAAAGGGCAGCGTAGCAACGGACGAATTTTATCGAGCAGCACCAGTTCCGAGCCTTTTGCTAGCCCTACTTCTACAAGCTGAAGGCAGAGTTCTTTAGAGGTAGGTGGTTATAACGACGTAAACGATCAACGCATCAGTAGTAAGCTAATTTTTCAAAACTAGAGCTTTCTACCGCTTCCCGCCCCGCCTCATGCGCGGTTTTTCCCGGGTGAAAGGCAGGTACTCCAAGACCGTGCGGGCTGACAAGATTGATCTCACATTGACCTGCAATAGCTGTCAATGTTATTGATTTCATGATCTCCGAATCGTCCGGGAAATCGTATTACTTCGGCATTGATCTACCGAAAACCTAACGAGATAAGCTAAATGGGGTTGAGATCGACAGTGGTGCAGGCGATGAAAATGCTCCGTAAAGCATATTCAACACACACCAAGCAATCAATGCACCAATGACAAGTAGAAATATTGCCTCCATTGCGCCTAGAGCGTTCATGGTAGGGCGGCCTGGGGGATTGCTTCCAATAAGTGCGAACATTCGTACTTCGGATCGATCCACCGTATCCGCAAGAACCTGATTTGCTTTGGTTGAACTGTTGAACGTATCCCCAATCAGATCCCAATAACCGTTTACGATATGCCCCGCATAGACTAAAACGGGGAAGCGCAAAAACTGCAACAGGACTGACCTCTGGCTTTCTCCAAATACCTGAGCTTGACCAGCGACCTGTACAAGGAAATCAGCTATAACAACAAATATAACACTAGCTGCGCCTAAAGTTTTAATAAGATCAAAGCGAGCCGTTACCTTCGCTTGCGCGTACGAAAGAACACCACCCACAGAATCCTTTTTAGCAACTTCTTGCGCGAATTCTTTGGTATCGGCCGCGAGTGAATTAGCATTATCCACGTGAGTAACTAAACGATTGTATAGTTCGTTGGCGCTAATTGTAACAACGTGGTGAATGGATGCGCGATTGAGAAAGTCCAAGTGATCACTACGGCGTAGTGCTTCACGATAGCGGTCATAAGGTCACTATGGGCGGTTTTTAGATCGTGGAGCTGCTGACCCCCGCCGAGGCTTACATCATGAATAAAGTTTGGCATATCATAACTCCATCGTTTTGGGAATGGCGTGGGGCTTAATTAACTTGTCCGGGGAAACTGGGTTAGCTCAGACTCGACTTCTTTCCTCAGTCTGACCTATTTATCTTTTCGCGCGTCCGCTCGAACGCCGGGTTGGGCGTGTAGAGGTTTTGGCGATGTCGATCAGCGATTGAAGCGCCTGGTTCACTGCTTCGTCAGTTGGGAATGCCTTGGCCACCTGCTGGTCGAGCACTACGACGTTTGTCGCGACGGCGGCGCGGGACGCGTACTTGCCGCGGACCGTCTCACCAAAGTCAGAGCGCTTGTATTCGGGACGAAGCTCGTCGGATTTGGTTTGATTAGCCTTCTTCATAGATTTTACGTTCCGATTTGGTTGCAGTACGCACGCTGACAATTCGCAGACTCCTGCATCGTTATGCTGCCTGCAGCATGAACTCGACTTCACTGCCTCGAACGGAAACTCCACTTCCCCATTCGCCGTTCGATTGAGTACGCCTGCATTCAGCAACGCCGTGACGTCGCCGTGAACAGCTTTAACGTCCCGGCCGACGCGACGAGCTGCATCACGAATTGACATAGGGCCCGAGCCACACATTGCCTTGAGTAGGTCCCACCGCTTGGCGGTGAGCACCTGCCACAGCAACTCGGGCGTTGCGAAGCCAATGCGCGCCTCGCGCCCCGAGCGGCCAGCCTTCATGGCGCGCGAAGCGTCAGCGAGCGTCTCTGCAAGAGAACGAACTTCAAGGACGACCGTGTTCATGATTCCACCTCGTAACGTCAGCGTTGAAATCAGACATAAGCTCCGGTGTTGAGAAAGCGTAAGGTAATTCCTCGGCGCCGACGTGCCTGTGATCGCCCTTGCCTCGCTCGTTGTCATACCTCAGCACACACTCGCCCGCGACGACGTAGGCAAGCCGGTACTTGAACCCATGCGACGACGGCGGCAATGGTTGATGAACTCGCCACCCAGCGATCTCGACAGACCGGAAAGCCCGCAGGCAGGAGTGGATCTGCTCGATGGAGGGATTAGGCATCCGCTGCTTCAAAGGCAGCGACGGGGACTGACCGATTGATTGCGACCGACTTACGAAGCGCCTTGATGCGTTCGATTTCGTGCATGGTCTGGGCGGAAAAGTAGGACTCACCACAACTCGGGCACGACCACATGGGGATGGCCTCGATGACAAGTAACGCTGCCCCCTTCCCAAAGCTGCGCGTGACATGCTTCAGCTGCACCGAGACGCTGCCGCAGTACGCGCAGTGATGCTCAACAGAGGTAGACAGTGATGACGATGAGCTTGCCGGTGAAGCCGACTTTGACGACTGCTTCGGCGGACGCGCCGTCGAGCGTGACGCCTGAGACAACGCACTTGATCTCGCGGGTTTGAGCGTCGCGCTGGCGCTTTGTGATTTGCCCCGTGAGGACGATGTTCTCGAGATCGAGGATGGAGAGGTTTTCATCTTCAAGCTCTTCGGCTGCATGCGTTGAAACGACATAGTTCAGTGTGCGGATCAGGTGGCGAAACTGGCTGATCGTTACTTGGGCCATGGCGCACAGTGTACGGAACCCGGCGTCAGCGGAAATTGGATGCCTAACTAAAAGTAGACGACAAGTTTTCTCGCGGCAGTGTCGTCCAAGTTATTAGCGCCTGTCAATCCAATACTCCTGCGCGAACGACTTACGTCTTGCCTCTGGTTTAACCAAACCAAAATCAGGCGGATGGAAGCCGTCGCCAAATCTAAACTGCTGGTGCGGTTGCGGGACCGGATTCGAGACTCATGGGTCAGACTGAGCTGCCCCAGTTCCCGGACAAGTTAATTAAGCACCACGCCATTCTCGTTCAACCTCTTCAGGCGTGCGATAGCCGAGCGATTGATGGATGCGCTTGCGGTTGTAGAACAGCCGAAAGCGGTGTCCCTAGAATTTCCAAAGATCAACCCAACAAACTATGAAGTGGCAAGCCGCCCGTAACCTTCTTGCCGTTCCAAGTTTTTTAAGATGTCCCGTTTGATTTCCTCATTGGTAGATTTTCCAACTGAAATCACTCGTTGCGCGGCGATTTGAACGATCGGGGACATAGGTAACAGTCAGCAATACTGGTGGCACCGAAGGAGGTGCCCCATGCCATGGAGCGAGACTACACCTGTGGGCCAGAAGACGCAGTTCATTGCCGACTATCTTCGCCAGACGCTCTGCGTGCCTGAGTTGTGTGATCTGTATGGCATCAGCCGCAAGACCGCCTACAAATGGATCGAGCGCTACGTGAGGCAGGGACCGCCCGGGCTCGACGAACGCCGCGCAAACCCGAATCCTCTCCCAACCGGATCGCCGAGCCCATCGTCGCCGCCATCCTTGAGGCCCGTTCGCCCCGCCTGGGGAGCCAAGAAACTCCTGCCGCTCCTAGCCAAACGCTACTAGCAGTCCGTTGAAATTACCGATGCATTCAATGCAAGGATTGGTTCGCGATTGGATTTTTGGATTAAGAGAACGTCCGGAAGGGGTTTTGGCGGATTGGCGCCGCCGGTTTTGCGTTTGGCGGCGCTGTTTACTCGCGAACCGCGATTGCGGACGCACCTCTCCCGTCTATCCACTCCCAACCATCGCCTGCGCTGCCAGAAGCTTGGGCAGCCGGCGCCAATTGACCGCCAGCATGGACAGCGTGAACACGTCGCTGACTTTCGCCTGGCCACGCAGCTTGACCTGACGGATCGTGGTGCCATGCTGCTTGCCCTCACCGAACAACGTCTCGATCAGTTTGCGGATCACTTGACTGACCTGGTAACCCTCGTGCCGGGTGGTGCGAGCATCGATCCGGCTTTCACGCTTCGCCCGCTTACCGGTCTTGGTGTCGTACTCGTAGCTGTTCTGCGCCACATGCGGGGTGACGTTGAACTCGCGGCAGCCGCTGACGAAGTCTTCGGTGTCGAAGGCCTTGTCAGCCCCCACCGTCTTGCGCTGCTCGCCCGGAAGAGCGGCCAACATGTCGAGGGCCGCCTCGCGCTCCGCAGTGCCGCTGGCCTGGGTCAGTCGGGTGTCCACTGCCAGCTTGCCGCGGTTGTCCCTCAGCACATGGCCCATGAAGGAGGGCCTGGCCTCGGCCTTCTTAGACTTGGTGAACAACTGGGAATCCGGATCGGTGCTGCTGACGTGGGTAGCGTTGCTGCGCTTCTGGCGCTTGAAGTCCACCTCTGGATTGCTCTTGCTGCCGCCCTTGTCCGGCGGCGGCCCATCCTTGGGCACGAAACTCTTGATCGAGGCCCAGGCCCGGATCAGCGTACCGTCCACGCTGAAATGCTCAGAGGAGAGCAGCTTGGCTTCTTCGGCCTGCTGCATCACCCGCCCAAACAAGGTCTTGATCACGTCGTGATCGATCAGCCGGTCGCGGTTCTGGGTGTAGGTGCTGTGATCCCACGCCGCGTCTTCCATCCCCAGTCCCACAAACCAGCGAAACAGCATGTTGTAGCCCAATTGCTCGCACAACAAACGTTCGCTCCTGATCCCGTACAGGGCTTGCAACACCAATCCGCGCAGCAGCCATTCCGGCGGCACCGAATAGCGACCACGCTCTTCGTACATCGACTCAAACAGCCGGTCCATGTCGCGCAGCGCCGTATTGAGAATCTCTCGAATCGCGATCAGTGGATGTTCCGTCGGAACGTAATCCGAGGTCTTCCTCACGATGAACAAACCTTCCTGAGTTACGTCCGCTCCACGCATCGCGCTCTCCGTCTCGATTCTGTACGACT
>JACDAM010000209.1 GCA_013695435.1 Burkholderiales bacterium
TCTTCACCCTGTGCCAGATCGGATGTTCCTGCGGGGCCAGTCGTTCGAGTTGCCTGTAGTTCAGCTTGGAGCTCTTCCGCCCGTCGACGCAAGTTCAGTATTTCTTCCGTTGCGCTCTCGTCTGGGACAAGATTCCCACGGACCCAACCGATGCCTGGGCTACGTTTAATTAGCTTGACTAGACTTCGACTCACCTGGCTGCCCAAGTCTGCCGGGCTGTCCCATAAGCGACACATCTTCTTTTGAACGAACTCACAAAATGTGGCCAGCTTAGCTTTGCCCTCATCCCGCGCTTCGCATCTGCTTGCGGGCAGGGTGCCGGGATCGCGATGAACAAACCCGAGCACTGGTTTACCGGCTTCTAAGGCGTATCTGTACTCCATTTCTGTGTAACTCAAACCGGCCGGTCCGATTGACCCGTAACGGCCAGCAATGATAACCATGTAGTAGTCGCAGTCGTCGATTACCTTCTTGATGAGAGTCCACTGGTCTTCGTTTGCGGCAGGGAAGAGCTCCATGCCAGCAGGTATGCAGTCAAGTTCAAGAAGCGCCTGCATGACCTCTTGGCGCTCATCTAGTAGATCAGCATAGGTCGAGCTGACGAATACTTGGTAGCGTTTGTCCATACGGTGGAGGGGGCAAACCTAAAAACAAGAGGGGTCAGACCCCACTTTTTTCCTGAGAGTTGGATAGCGCAGCACCGGCTCGCGAAGGCACACTGACGAGGTAAACGTCCTAGGCCGTGCATTCGCCGAGATATGCCTGCTGCACCAGCGGGTTGCACAGCAGCGCGGGCGATGCGTCGCTGAGCGTGATGCAGCCGCTTTCCATCACGTAGCCGCGGCCGCTGACTTCGAGCGCGAGTTTGGCGTTTTGCTCGACCAGCAGCATGGTGACGCCCTCAGTCGCGATCATGCGTATGGTTTCGAAAATCTTTTGCACCATGAGCGGGGCCAATCCCATGGATGGCTCGTCGAGCAGCAGCAGTCGGGGGCGGCTCATCAGGGCGCGGCCAATGGCGAGCATCTGCTGCTCGCCGCCCGACAAGGTTCCGGCCAGTTGTTTGCGGCGCTCGGCGAGCCGCGGAAACAGTCCATACACACGTGAGGTGTCGTTGCTGATGGCAGTTGCGTCGCGACGGCAATAAGCGCCCATCACCAGGTTCTCCGCAATCGTCAGGCGCGGAAACACGCCGCGGCCTTCGGGCACCAAGGCCAGACCCTGCCTGACGGTTTTGTGGCTGGCGCAGCCGGTGATGTCGTTCCCCAGATATTTTATGCTGCCGGCATCGACCGGAAGCAAGCCGGACAGCGCGCGCAAGGTCGTCGACTTGCCCGCGCCATTGGCGCCGATCAGTGCGATCAGCTCGCCTTTGCCGATATCGAGATCGATACCCTTGACCGCGTTGATGCCGCCATAGGAAATTTTCAGTCCGCGCACTTCAAGCAGATTCGGCGCTGCGCTCATGTCAATGTTCCGCCGAGATACGCCTCGATGACTTTCGGATCGCTTTGCACCTCCGCCGGCGCGCCTTCAGCAATCTTCTTCCCATAATCGAGCACGGCGACGCGATCGCACAAGCCCATGACCAGATTCACATCGTGTTCGATCAGGAGGATCGTCATGCCATCGGCGCGAATCGCTTGCAGCAGTTTCTTCAAGGCTTCGCGTTCCGTCGCGTTCATGCCTGCGGCGGGTTCATCGAGCGCGAGCAATTGCGGTTCGGTCGCCAGCGCGCGCGCGATTTCGAGCCGGCGCTGATCGCCGTACGATAAATGTCTGGCGAGATCGTTGGCGCGCCGCGCAATGCCGACGTAGGCGAGCAATTCGTGCGCGCGTTCGGCGATCCCGGCTTCTTCGCTGCGCGTCGCACGCGTGCGCAGGATTGCGCCGAACACGCCGCTGCCGGTACGAACGTGGCGTCCGGTCATGACATTTTCCACCGCCGTCATATTCGCAAACAGTCGGATATTCTGAAACGTGCGCGCGATCCCGCGTCTCGCGACCTCGTGCGGCGGCGCGCCGCGCATGCGTTCGCCGTTGAACGTGAATTCCCCTTCGTCCGCCGTGTACAGACCGGTCAGTACATTGAACAACGTGGTCTTGCCGGCGCCGTTTGGGCCGATCAGACCGTAGATCTCGTTGCGCGCAATCGAAAGGGTGACATCCGCCAGCGCAGTCAGGCCACCGAAGCGTTTGGTGATGTTAGAGGCTTGCAGCAGGACAACCGTGTCTTGATCGGCCTTGCTGGCTGGCTTGGAAAGCTGCACGCTGGTCAGGTCCGGTGTGCGTCCTACGACTCGTCGTCCCCGCGCAGGCGGGGACCCAGCGACTTTCGGCAAAATGCTGGATTCCCGCGTGCGCGGGAATGACACTCAGAAGAATAATGCGTCGCCCCGGCTCGCCACTGGAATCCCGCGTGCGCGGGAATGACAACTTTTTTGTTGGGGCAGCTTTTCGTGCTGACAGCAGATGCATTCACGGCAATCAACGCTTTATTCCGGCATCAACTCGCGCTTGCGCGTCGGCGAAGGCCACAGACCGGCGGGCCGAAACAGCATGACCAGAATCAGCGCCAACCCGAACACCAGCATGCGCAAATCGGCTGGATCGATGACCACCTGTCCGAACATTGACTGTTGCAGCGGCCCCAGATAACGCAGCGCCTCCGGCAAAATTACCAGGATGACGGCGCCCAGAATCACGCCGGGGATGTGCCCCATGCCGCCGAGCACGACCATGCACAGGATCATGATCGACTCCATCAGGGTGAAACTTTCCGGACTGACGAAGCCCTGAAACCCGGCAAACAGCCCGCCGGAGACACCGCCGAAAGAAGCGCCCATAGCGAACGCGAGCAGCTTGATGTTGCGCGTATTGATACCCATCGCCTTCGCCGCGATTTCATCCTCGCGTATCGCTACCCACGCGCGGCCGATGCGCGAATCTTCGAGCCGCATCGACACGAAAATCACCAGCAGCGTCAGGATCAGGAACAGAAAATAATAGTTGTGCGCCGATGAAAAGTTGAGGCCGAACAGCGTGTAGGTTTTACTTAGCGGTATGCCCGCGACGCTGATCGGATCGATCAGGTTTACGCCCTGGGGCCCGTTGGTCAGGTTGAACGGCGCGTTCAGATTGTTCAAAAAGATGCGGACGATTTCGCCGAAACCGAGCGTGACGATGGCGAGGTAATCGCCGCGCAATTTCAAAGTCGGCGCACCGAGCAAAACGCCGAACACGCATGCGACCGCAGCGCCCATCGGCAATAGCGCCCAGAACGGCAAGTGCAAGCCAAAATGCGGCGACGCGAGCAGTGCATACATATATGCGCCAACGGCGAAGAATGCAACGTAGCCGAGATCGAGCAAGCCTGCGAAGCCGACGACGATGTTGAGGCCGAGCGCGAGCATCACGTAGAGCATGACAAAGGCGAGGATGCGCACCCAGGCGCGGCCGAGGGCGATATCGGCGATGAAAGGCAGCGCGATCAGCGCGACGGCGAGCAGGGCGAAGCCTAGCCAGGCAAGTTGCGGCCTGCGACTAAGCCGCTGCCAGCGAGAAGCATCCTTCAGATGGTCAAATCCCGACGATCTCATTGAGGCCATCAACGATATGCGCAAGTTCTTCTGGCGATATGCGCCCGAGTTTTTTGCCGATGCGCTCGACTACAAGCGTGCGTACCTGGCTGATTTTTACCCATGATCGCTTCGGCAGCTTCGTCGATTGCAATTCCAAAGTGAGCGGATAATCTGCGCATTGCGGCTGGCTGGTCAGGACCATGGCTATAACTGTGCGGGAACGCTCATTGAAGACGTCGTGACTGAGCACAAGAACAGGCCGCAATCCTGCCTGCTCGTTGCCACGAACAGGATTCAAATCGGCCCAACGGATTTCGCCCCTCAGTATGCGGGCCATGCATCGAGCTCCTGTCCCAATCCTTCCTCGGCCAGCGCCCTTTCGAATTCAGGATCGAGCTTTGCGCATTCCGCCGCCAGACGATTGCGGTCGAGGCGCGCGAGCTTCTCGACCACGGCTGTCTGAATTGCACGGCTGCGATTCGGAAAAATGTTTTTTGCAACGAGGCCATCGACACGGGCCAATGTCTCTTGTTCAATGGTAATCGCGACTTTGACGCTGGCCATGATGCATTTCCATCAGGTTGAGTATGACGTAACATCATACCATTAGCCTATCGTCTCAAGCCCGCTCCGCCACCCGCTCACCCATCAGCCCCGAAGGCCGGAACACCAGCACCAGGATTAGCACGAAAAACGCAAACACATCCTGATAATGACTGCCGAGAAAGCCGCCGGTCAGAGCGCCGATATAGCCCGCGCCGAGGCTTTCGATGATGCCGAGCAACAGTCCGCCGAGCATGGCGCCGCCGATATTGCCGATGCCGCCAAGCACGGCCGCGGTAAACGCTTTCAGGCCGAGCGTGAAACCCATGAAGTAATGCGCGAGCCCGTAATAGGCGGCGACCATGACGCCGGCTACGGCAGCGAGCGCCGAACCGACGATGAAGGTGATCGATATGATCGTGTTGATATCGACGCCCATCAGCCCGGCGACTTCGGGGTTCTGCGAGGTTGCGCGCATGGCGCGGCCGAGGCGGGTTTTGTGTACGAGAAAAAGCAGCGCGGCCATGACTACGGCGGCAAGCAGCACGATGAAAATCTGCAACTCGGTAATCGTCGCGCCGCCTATGCTGTGGCGCACGAGCGGCAAGACCGGCGGGAACGCAATGTATTGGCGGCCCCAGATGATCATCGCCACATTCTGCAGCACGATGGAAACGCCGATTGCGGTAATCAGAGGCGCGAGCCGCGGCGCTTTGCGCAGTGGCCGATACGCGATGCGCTCGATCGAAAAGCCAAGCGCCATGCACAGCGGGATGGCGACGCCGAGACCGAGTACGACGATCAAAGGCCCCGGCAGCGCCGAACCGAGCAGCGCCTGGATGACTGCCAGCGCGACCATGGCGCCGATCATGACAACTTCGCCGTGCGCGAAGTTGATCAGACCGAGGATGCCGTAGACCATCGTGTAGCCGAGCGCGACCAGCGCATAAATGCTTCCCAGCACGATGCCATTGATCAGTTGCTGGAGAAAGATGTCCACTTGTTGTCCCTGGATTGAAAACGATTTCAGCGCAACGCACATGCTACCTAAAAACCGGATTGCTTCCGCGCTCGCAAGAAGTCGTCGTTATTGCGCTCAGTTTTGCGGCCGCGGAACGAAAACGGCACCCGCAGGTGCCGTGACGAGGCCGTTTCCAATCAAGCTGACTTCAGGATCACCGATTCATCGACGGCGCAGCAGGCTTGTCCGCCAGTGCCGCCGGCGCGGATTTTTCGGCAGCCGCAGGCTCGGCGCTTTTGCCGTCGGACGGGGCTGCCCCCGCGCTCGCCGCGGCTTTGCCGCCGACTGTTTCCATCGGCTGCCATTCGCCATTCTTGACGACGAAAATCGTAATCGGCCCGTTCTTGATATCGCCTTTGTCGTCGAACGCGATCGGGCCGATGACGCCGTCGATCGAGGTCTTGCCGATTTCCGGCAGGAATTTGGCCGGATCGCTGGAACCGGCGCGCTTCATGGCATCGACGAAAACATAAACCGCGTCGTAGCCGAACGGCGCAAACAGCTCGACTTCCTTGTTGAATTTGGCTTTGTAGTCGTCGAGGAATTTTTTCCCGCCCGGCATTTCGTCTTTCGGCAGGCCGGGGATCGACGCCATCGCCCCTTCGGCATCGGCGCCGCCGAGCTTGATGAAATTGGGCGTCTGCATGCCGTCGCCGCCGAGGAATTTGGCGTCCATGCCGAGCGATCGCATTTGCTTGACCATCGGCCCGGCTTGCGGATCGATGCCGGCAAACACGACGGCGTCGGGTTGCTTGCCTTTGATGCTGGTCAGGATGGCGAGAAAATCGGTCGCTTTGTCGCTCGTGTATTCGCGCGCGACGATTTCCCCGCCGGCTGCTTTGACGGCTTTCTCGACTTCGTCGGCAAGCCCCTGACCATAGGCGGTGCGATCGTCGATGATCGCCACTTTTTTCGCGTCGAGATTTTTGACCGCGAATTCGCCGATCACCTTGCCTTGCTGCAAGTCATTGGCCAGCACGCGAAACGTCGTCTTGTAGCCTTGCTGCGTGTATTTTGGATTGGTCGAGCCCGGCGAGATCTGCGGAACGCCGGCGTCGGAATAGATCCTCGAGGCCGGAATCGACGCGCCGGAATTGAAATGGCCGACTACGGCAACGGCGCCGGAATCGATCAGTTTCTGCGCGACCAGCGTCGCTGTTTTGGGATCGGCCTGGTCGTCTTCGGCGAGCAGTTCCAGCTTGACCTTGTTGCCGCCGATTTCGACGCCTTTGGCATTCAACTCATCGACCGCGAGTTGCGTGCCGTTTTTGATATCGTTTCCGATATGCGCCTGCGGCCCGGTGAGCGGGGAAGCGAGGCCAATTTTTACGACGCTTCCCGAGGCGCCGCCTGCCGCTTCCTCTTTTTTTCCGCATCCGCCAAGACCGATGAATGCCGCGGTCGCAACAACAATAAAGATTCTCGGGCTGATCATGCGAACTCCAGAAAAGTTGAAGGGAGGAAACTGCAATGCGGAATCCGGTCGATTATCCGCATGCCTCCAAACCTTGTCAATTTAGGAGCGCAGTGGCTTGCTGCGTATAACTAAAACCAGCAAACCAGCGTGGGGACAAAAGCAAAGAAAGCCGCGAAAAACACGTGCCGGAAAGCAAAAAAGCCGGTGTCAAGACCGGCTTTTTTGCGCGAACCTGTGACTTACATGGCAAGAACCCACTGCACCAGAGTCTTCGCTTCGTCATCCTTTACGTTTGAATTTGGCGGCATGGGAACTTGCCCCCACACACCG